>CAZYOD010000169.1:0-5389 GCA_964648635.1 uncultured Balneolaceae bacterium
CTCCGCCCAGGCAACAATGCGGGTAAGTGTTAATATTGTAAGCGGAAGCAGCGTTACCGTTAGTCAACCGAAAATGATAGCATTTTCAGAAGGGGAAAAGTCTCATTTGGGCAGGCTTTCTCTCGATGGAATCGACGGAGATAATGTGCTAATTAGCAATTCTGAGGTAGTAAAGCTGATAAATCCTTTTGGAGAAGAGATAACGATGGGTATTATTAGTGAATCAGAGCAAGACGGTAATGCATCTGACTCTAATCATATCACCTATAAAAGCGTTACAAAATCAACAGAGATGAACAGTAGATATGAAGGTGCGCTCACAACTACTATTGAGTATCTATAATCCCGGTATTTTAATTTTCTTCAATTAGGATAACGATGGGATGTCCGATGGTTGTAACTTGAGATAATTTGTACTGCAGATCTTGGGCTTGCTGCCACGTGGAGATATCTTCAAAAACAATTTTATCTTTCTTGGGTTTTTCCAGCTGATAATCACTGTTTCCATCCGTTAAAGAAGTAAGAAACGCCTGTTCAGAATCCTCGGTGACGCCTTCAATCTCTACCTGATAAGTAAATTCTATAGGTCGGTGACTAACCGTACCTGTATTATTCGATATCTCTTTAAATACTGATACAAATGCATCATTAAACGGTGAGGGAGTATTTTTTATACTGGCAATTGCATTTCGGAGATCAGAATTGGATAAAAACGGTTGGTCTATTTGGACGTTGTATAAATCTTCTTCAGAATCATAGAATACATCCGTGGGTTTGTGCAAAATATTTTGAGATTCGCTGGCAAAGGTATTGGCATGTTGGCGATTGCTAAAAGCTCCTATCTGTATCTTATCATGCTCATTGACAAAAGCATTCTTATAAGAAAAGAGATTTCTTATTGTGGCAAGCTGTTGATCGCGCAGTTGATCAGATGAAAACTTTTGATTGATATATACTTTATAAAGATCTAAGTCTTGATTAAAAGTAATAGCAGTTTCCTGACTAAGCTTTTTTGAGGAACTGTTGGCAAATTTTTCAGCTCTCTCTTTAGTGCTAAAAGCACCAATTTGAATAAATTTTGAATGGGTGGATGCCGTTTTTTTATAATTATTCTTGAGGACAACCAACGCAGAATTTTTATAGTTGCTGTTGTGGTAGGAAAGAATGGTTTCAATAGCTTGGGTCCGGTCTGAAAGAGGCACGCTTCGAATGCCATACAAACCGTTAGCCGTATTATAAACGACGCTAAACGAGCCACCGAGATGCTTAGCAGCTTCCATTGCCATTCGTTTTGCCTTGTGTTCTGTTTTAAAACTGGCCAATTGAATTTTATAGTATAAATCCTGGCTTTGAATGCTTGCCGAGTCTTCAGTAGCAGTGATAATTTGCTGCTCGGTAGCAGTAGTATCTTTTTGGGGAACGACTCTAAAATTGAGATCCTCAATAAAATCACCCTGGGCCAAAGACTCTACTTCTATGTTCATGGTATCGGGTTGAGATTCAGCATTTAAAAATTCTAGCTGATTGGGATCAATAAACAAGTTGTATTTTCCGGGTGGAACTTCATAAGTATAAAAGGAACCATCAGAAAAGGTGCGAATCTCTTTGCTGAAAGGATCTCGTTTTGCATTTTCTTCGTAATCTGATTTCAAATATAAGCGTACACCGCCAAGTGCTTGTAGTTCGTTTTCTTTTTGTTGTTCGACTTTTCCGGATATAACTCCCGATAAGTAAAATGGTATTTCAATAGCTTTATACTGATTGGGATCGGTTACTACCGAAAAATTATCCATGTCCGGAACTAATAATGGGTTAGTTAACGCCCCTTGGTTGATCTCGATATCATAACGATAATAGGGTAGAAGCTGAGAAATATAGTTTATCTTATTTTTTACCGTGGTTCTTCCCCCCGCACGGTTCAGGCGGACAGCAGGATCCGATATTACATCATCCGTGCTGTCCTGAAAAACCCCATCGTTATTATTATCAACAAACAGGCGAACGGCCGCACCCGATTGCCCCACTTGCTGACGATTGTTCAACAGCAGTTGGTTTCCGTAAGAATCATATCCCACCGAACCGCGGAAATTCTGGGTGACAGATAAGTCAGAACCGGTGGTTCGGGAGGTTGTGTTACTTCGTATTTTATTAAGATCAACGGTTACATTCAGACTTAGTGAATTAAAGCCCCCCAAAAAGTTGTGACCGTATGTAAGCTGGATACGTCCGGTTTGAAATATGTCCCGAGAAAGCTGGATTTCCATCTCTTCAAGTTCATTGAATGCAGGCAGATACGATAGTTGTCCCCGTATAAAAAGGCCGCGGAGTAATTTAGGAATACTTTGATATCTGCCGATCGAATAGGTATAAGAATTGGTAAGTCGTGAAGCAGGCGTTGTCTCAAATCCAAATGCTCCTGTTTGTTGATCCTGATATCCGAAGCGAACATTCAGGCGTCCCATGCGGGTGTTTAAATCAGCACGATATCGCACCAGATTTGAAGTTCCACGGCTTTGGTATGTAGATGCCAGGCGTAAATTCAAGGGAATAGACCCCAACTGAAATGGGGCAAACAGATTAACTCGTCCAAGATGGTCGCTGCCGCCTATATTATAAAGTGTACTGTTACCGGGATTATAATCATAAGACAAACTCCAGCTGGCCCCGCTGCTATAAACGACACTCGATGTAAATCTGTAGAAATTTTCGGAATTGAAGTTTGCACTGATCAAATAGTTGGAAAATAGCCGGGCATTAAGAGTTCCGGTGAACGACGGTAAAGTATTATGATAGTCGGTAAGATATTCTGTTGATCCTTTTGCCGTAAGCCAGTTTGTGATACCTGCGGATATACTGGCTTCTCCCGAATATCCTCTCTCACTTGAGCCCAGTATCGGATTTTCCAATTGTCCACCGCTAATGCTATAATCAATTTCACCGGGGGGCAGATAATCAAACGGAATCTGAATACGAGCATTGCGTTCAATTTCCTGTCCTGATGGCGTAAAAATTCGCAACGAATAGTTAGTGCTTCCGTACGTCAAAGGAACCAGGAAACGATAATTGCCGGAATTATCTGTCTCCTGAAAGTCTATCAGTCGGTTATTAAGATATAGCTCTACTTCGGATTGTGCCGGGGCATCTCCTTCAATTGGGTAGCGGTCAAAAAGTAATCGCGGCTCTACCGGTTTATTGGAAATTTTGATGCCTGTTATTGCCCGATTGCTGATACCTTCAGAGTTTGTCTGTCCGGCAGTGATGCTGCTTAGCAAGCTGCTGTTTCGCTGTACATAGCGCCATCGTAGTCCGTGTGTGGTAACGGATTGCTGGTCTTTGGAAATGGCACCAAAAATATTACCCTGCACATCACCCGCTAGAAACTCTGCGCCCAGTGAATTACTGAATGTAAAAAGCTGGGAGTTTAGAGAATAAATTGCAGAAAGATTGTAATCTAAAAATGCTCCGTTTATAGTACTGTAATTTCGATCATACTGGAGCGGATAAGAACTGCGCTCATAAGCCGGTTGCTGTCGGGAAAGTTTATTTCTTTCTTGTTCCCGTTCATATTCAGCAACTACCGGCATTTTTAAATCGGTTTTCAGATTGAGCGATAAATTGCTGAAATCAGATATGAATTTAAGATCAAAAAGCTTTTCTAAAACGGCGGGTTTTACAAAGTAGTCAACTTCTTTAATTATAAAGTCATCAGCGTTAATTTGAATTTCCTTATTACCGGCCCTTGCCAAAAAATTGTCGAAATCCAGCAAGTATTCGGTTTCGCCGAGATACATGCCGGAAATGGCAAGAGCACCTTGGTCAACATTGTGATTGATTTTTAGAAGGGTGAAGAGCTCGCTGACGGGCAAATAAAATTCATTGTCTTTGTAATGGGTAGTTACATAACTGCTGACAATGCCTTGATATTGAAAGGATAGATATACTTCGTTGGATTCGGAGTCATTTTGGGCATGTACTAACGAAACTAACAGCAGCCAAACTGTTATCGAACACACCGATTTTTTTATGATTCCCCACTTGGTCACTCAATAGTTATCTTCTTTTGAAAAGTAAGAGGTTTTATTTGCAATAATTTATTTTGGTTGATATCGCGGCGTTCCGAAGTGATTGTTCCTGAAACAGTATATTGGCCGGGTTCGATATCTGATAAGTCTATATCAAAAGATCGCCTAATTGTAGTATAAACAGAATTAGTAGTGCTGGTTTGATAAATTGTTTTTCCATCACTGTCAGTTACGGTAATGTCAATGGAACCCATAAATGGTGCATTGCCCGTTTGCTTCATACCCACGGAAATATTGCCGGTACTTTCTTCTTGGGTAAAGTTAACGTCTGTAACCTGTACACCTGTTTTGGCATCAGGAGTATGGAAATGAGCAGAAATAACCTGATTAACAACTAAATTTATTTGTGCCCCAACTTGGTTTTCTCCGGTAGTTTCAATGGGCTGAGCAACGGAATTGGATTTTATCCTTACGCGGGACCAATATCCTCCGGTTTCCAATCCATTAGGTGGTTGTGAAACAAAACGTACTGTTTGGCGCTGGTTGGGTTGCAGAGTGAAACTCTGCGGAAAAACTTTCAGCCAATCTTCAATTGATTTTGTATCAGCAAGTATAGAATCCTGAACAACTGCTAAGCTGCCATTTCTTGTTGTGGGGTAGCCGAATTCCGTACTGATAGAAATCTCCTGAGCCTGTTGACCACCGTTGCTAACAGTCAGCGAGCCAAATCGATTTTGACTATCAAAAAATAAAGAGGTGGGGGCAATACTTACCTGTGCTAAAGATTCACTGGCAAAGATCAGCGAAAAACAGAGCAAACATAGTATTGTAGCCTTTTGAGTGCCTGTAGATCCAAAAATGTTCATAATAAAAATTGTTTGATCCCGATAAGTCAGCTACAATATATATGAAAGTTGGTTTTAATAAAAAAAGCTCCAGATTTATACCTGGAGCTTTTGCTAAGAAAAAAAATCTTATTGGTAATCTACATTAATTGTGATTGTGCCGGTGTGTTGTTCACTATCAAAAGATGCATCACTATTAGTTGTTCCAGGATCATCCAAGCTTCCCCCAAGGTAAACTGTATAAGAATAGTTGCCGTCGCCATCTGAATCAGCGGTTGATATCGCGGTATTAGAGGCGGTAGATAAATCTGTACCATCCTGCCCAATATAATCTGGGTTAAAACCAATTGAAGTAGGAGTAGTTGTAGACTCTAATGTCGTAGGATTATTTACAGTTATACTTAAACTTGATTGAGTGGTACCCGTTTGTATTTCTACTTCACCAAGGGAAGAACCCGTTCCGGTATTATTTTCAGTTGTATTTCCAGAGGCATCTGATGTAATAGATACGCTAGAAAAATT
>CAZYOD010000170.1:0-5364 GCA_964648635.1 uncultured Balneolaceae bacterium
ATTTTCATCTGCTTAACCATGGAAGCCAGTCCATTGGAACGTGTCGGTGAGAGATGCTGCTCCATGCCGATTTTTTTGATGAAATCGGGGCTCGTAGATATTATCGTCTCAGGTGTTTGCCCAGAATAAAACCGGACCATCAGCGCCACTAATCCTTTGGTAATTGCTGCGTCGCTGTCTGCCTCAAAAATTACTTTTCTGTCTTTGAGATGAGTGTGCAGCCACACCTGCGACTGGCACCCGCGAACCAAATTTTCTTCTACCTTATATTCTTCATCAAGTGGCTCGAGATTCCGGCCCTGTTTTATAATATGCTTATATCGCTCGGTCCAGTCGCTGAGGGCTTTGAACTCGTTAATAATTTGAAGCTGTATTTCCTGAATATCGGACATTGTGATGCTTTTATAAAAGCTCTATCTAACAACAAAAGATACAAAACTGACCGCTAAGACACTAAGTAACCTAAGTGACTTAGTTGTAAAAACCTACTTCAATAACAGCTTGGCAATCGTATTAAGCTGCATGTTGGATGTCCCCTCGTAAATTTTGCCGATTTTTGCATCTCGGTAGTATTTTTCTACGGGATATTCTTTCACGTAGCCATACCCCCCAAAAAGATCTACTGCCTGAGAGCTCACGTTTTCGGCCACTTCTGATGCGTGATATTTTGCCATCGCCGCCTCTTTAAGAAAGTTATCACCGTTCTCTTTCATACGCGCAGCATTATACACCAGCAGACGCGCGGTCTCGATATCGGTAGCCATTTTTGCCAGCTGGAACTGAACGCCCTGAAACTCTGAAATGCTTTGACCGAACTGTTCGCGCTCTTTCGTATAATCGATAGTAGCATCCAACGCTCCCTGGGCAATACCAATCATCTGCGCGCCAATGCCGATCCGTCCTTCATTTAAGGTCTCCATTGCCACTTTATATCCCTTGCCGACTTCGCCCAACACATTCTCTTTGGGCACCCGGCAGTCTTCAAGCAAAATTTCGCAGGTAGAACTGGCGCGAATCCCCAGCTTATTTTCTTTTTTGGATACCGAAAACCCTTCAAAATCACGCTCTACAATAAAAGCGGTAATGCCTTTATATCCCGCATCGGGGTTCACATTGGCAAAGACCAAAAAGATGTCCGCTTCATTCGCATTGGTTATCCACATCTTGGAGCCGTTGAGCACGTATTCATCGCCATCTTCTTTGGCCGTCGTCTTCAATCCAAATGCATCACTCCCCGAGCCTGCTTCCGACAGACAATACGCTCCCACTTTTTCAGTCGCCAGTTGCGGCAAATAACGTTCCTTAACATCATCGCTGCCCCAATTCAAAAAAGCGTTATTTACCAGCGTGTTTTGTACATCCATGAACACACCGGCAGAAGCATCAACCCGGGAAATCTGCTCAATTGCCACAATTGACATAAAGAACGATCCGCCGCCCCCGCTGTAACTCTCGGGGATCTCGATGCCCATCAATCCCATATCAAAAAACTGTTGTACCAGATCGGGATCCAGCTTTGCTGCTTCATCCATCTCATGGACCTTCGGCTTGATAAAGCTTTCGGCAAAATCGCGGGCCGCATCCTGAAGCATTTTTTCATCTTCTGTTAGCTTTGTCAGTGCTGGCATCTTTTGTTCTACTTGTTCCATAGAATAGCTTCCTTAATGTATTGATGATGTTAAAAATTCCGACCTTAATATAGGAATTCATCAACAAAGAATCGGGGTTAAAGTTCACCTGATTCTTCAAACGTTAAAGAGCTTGAAATACTTTTGAGATACAGGTTAGTAAAGTAACGACAAGCTCATTATTTTTGAGAGACTGCAATCATGATTTAAATGAAGTTATGAGCGATACAAAAATATCTGATAAGTCTCTTTTTGAGGAGTTTCCACCCATTTCGACCGAGGAATGGGAAAAAATTATTACACGGGATCTAAAGGGAGCTAATTATAAAGATAAGCTTCGCTGGAATACCGGTGAAGGTGTGGAGCCACTGCCTTTTTACCGGCGTGATTATATAGAAAAACTCAACCGGCACGATCCCATCCCCAAAAAATATACGAATGACAATCCCAACAGCTGGGAAATTCGGCAACCGATTATTGCTGATAACATCGAAGCAGCCAACGAGGCGGCTCGAAATGCGTTGTCCCGCGGGGCCGATGCGCTTCAGTTTTATGTGAGAGTCCGCCGCAGCGAAGGAATGCTGGGCGGCGACCTGCAGGGACTCCCCATTCAAAACCAGCAGTCTTTCACCAATCTGCTAAAGGGTATTTCTCCTGAGGAAACGAGCCTTCATTTTGATGCGGGATTGGCCTCTCCTGCCCTGCTGGCGATACTTTGGAATGAAGTTAAAAATCAAAGTTATACGCCCGCAAAAATACGAGGTACTTTCAGCTACGACCCCTTCATTTATATTTTGCAGCACGGACAGTATCCCAAAGATGCTGATACCTTGCGGGAGGATATATTCGATCTTGCAAACTTTGCAAAAACCAAGCTTCCGGAAGTAAGTCCATTGAGTGCGGATGCACGGTTCTATCACAATGCGGGTGGTACCATTGTACAGGAACTCGGCTATGCGCTGGCGACGGCATCAGAATATCTGTCATTATTGACGGATGAAGGGCTCAATGCCGATGAAGCAACTAATCTATTGCATTTCAATTTTGCTGTGGGATCCAGTTATTTTTTGGAAATTGCCAAGTTCCGGGCCGCTCGACTGCTTTGGAAAAACCTTATTGAAGCATACGGTGGAGATCCCACACAGAATATTTATTTACACGGAGAAACTTCGCGGTGGAATAAAACACTGTATGATCCCTACACCAACATGTTGCGCACTTCTACAGAAGGCATGTCTGCCGCTATTGCCGGATGCGATTCGCTGACCATTTTACCCTTTGATCAACACTATCGTCAGCCGGACGAATTTTCGCAGCGTATTGCCCGGAATCAGCAACTCATTTTGAGCGAAGAGAATTACCTCGATAAGGTTACTGATCCTTCGGCCGGTTCTTACTATATCGAAAAGCTAACGGATGATATCGCACAGGCAGCCTGGAAATTATTTCAGGAAGTTGAAGGCGAAGGCGGGTTGTTAAAAGCGATTGAAAACGGCACCGTTCAATCGGCTCTCGAGGATTCTCAGCAACAACGCGATGAGGCCATTGCTTCACGCGGACGCATTTTTGTGGGCACCAACCAGTATTCCAATGCAGGTGATAAAATGGGGGAGCAGATCGAGTCGCCCTATCGAACGGTATCACTGAAAGAATCTGATACTGAGTTTAACGGAGATGATGAAAAATTAGTTCAATATATAGCATCTGCTTTTGCTGACGGTGCTAAATTGGGCGACATCGTTGAGCAACTTTTTGATTTTGGAAGGCATCAATACCGCACCGTTACTCCTTATCGCGGGGCCCGGGCTTTTGAAAAACTGCGCCTTGCCACCGAAAAGCATGAGATTACGCCCAAAGTGCTGAATCTGCCGCTGGGAAATAAAAGCTGGCGCAAAGGACGCTCTACGTTTTCGGCCAATTTCTTCGGCTGTGCCGGCTATAAAATTGAAAATCCCATTGGTTTTCCCGATGTGGATGCTGCCGTCAAAGAGGTCAAAGAGCAACAACCTGATATCGCCGTAGTATGCAGCTCGGATAAGGAGTACAAGAAACTAGTTCCGGCGATCGGTGAAAAGCTTAATAATATGGACAACCCTCCGATTCTGGTACTGGCCGGGTATCCCAAAAATGATATTGAGGCTTATAAAAAAGCGGGCGTTGATGAGTTCATTTATAAAAATTGCAATGTTTTAGAGACCTTAACGCGCTTTCAACAAAAACTTAAGATAGTTGAGAATTAAAAAATTAGGATTAAGAATTCCTTCATTCGTAATTCTTAGTTCTAAATCCTAATGATTATGAGACCTGATTTTTCTGACATAGACTTCAATTCAACGCTGGCTTCGGATTCACAACAAAATGGCGAAGCCTGGAAAACGGCGGAGCAGATTCCCGTGAAATCCCGGTTTGATGCATCCGATATCGAAAGAATGGAACACCTCGATTATGCCGCGGGTATCCCGCCCTATTTGCGGGGCCCGTATTCTACGATGTATACCTTTCGTCCGTGGACTATCCGTCAGTATGCCGGATTTTCGACGGCTGAAGAGTCCAACAAGTTTTATCGTCGTAACCTGGCGCAGGGACAGAAAGGACTTTCTGTGGCTTTTGACCTGGCGACCCACCGCGGATATGATTCGGACCACCCGCGCGTCTCGGGCGATGTGGGCAAAGCGGGTGTAGCTATTGATTCTATTTTGGACATGAAGGTGCTGTTCGATCAAATTCCGCTGGATCAGATGTCGGTTTCTATGACCATGAACGGCGCCGTAATTCCCATTATGGCGTTTTATATCGTCACGGCTGAGGAGCAGGGCGTATCCCATGAAAAGCTGGCGGGGACCATCCAGAACGACATTCTTAAAGAATTTATGGTGCGTAACACCTATATCTACCCACCCAAACCGTCGATGCGCATCATCGGTGATATCTTTGAATATACCTCGGAACACATGCCCAAATTTAACTCAATTTCTGTGTCGGGCTATCACATGCAGGAGGCGGGCGCAACCTGTGATATCGAACTTGC
This sequence comes from uncultured Balneolaceae bacterium, assembly GCA_964648635.1. Taxonomy (GTDB): domain Bacteria; phylum Bacteroidota; class Rhodothermia; order Balneolales; family Balneolaceae; genus Fodinibius. Next base: position 4,657 of record CAZYOD010000170.1, read on the forward strand.
TTACACGCTGGCCGACGGGCTCGAATATCTGCGTACCGGAATTGACGGGGGACTCGATATCGATGATTTTGCTCCGCGCATCTCGTTTTTCTGGGCAATCGGAATGAACCACTTTATGGAGATCGCCAAAATGCGTGCTGCCCGCATGCTGTGGGCCAAGCTGGTCAAGCAGTTTGATCCGCAAAACCCAAAATCGATGTCCCTGCGTACCCACAGTCAGACTTCGGGATGGAGTCTTACCAAACAAGATCCTTATAACAATGTGGCGAGAACCACGACCGAGGCGATGGCTGCCGCACTGGGACATACGCAGTCGCTTCACACCAATGCGTTGGATGAGGCCATTGCCCTTCCGACGGACTTTTCAGCACGTATCGCCCGCAACACGCAAATTTATTTGCAGGAAGAAACAGGCATCACCAAAGCGGTTGATCCGTGGGCGGGATCGTATTATGTAGAGTATCTGACTGACCGCATTGCGCGTCGAGCCTGGGAGCTAATTGAAGAAGTGGAAGAGCTGGGCGGAATGGCAAAAGCCATTGAAACGGGCGTCCCTAAAATGCGGATCGAGGAGGCAGCAGCCCGTAAACAGGCGCGCATCGACTCCGGTAAAGAAACAATTGTAGGCGTCAATAAATATCAGCTTGACAAAGAAGAGCCGATTGACATTCTTGAGGTTGATAATGAGAAAGTTCGAAAGGCGCAGAT
>CAZYOD010000171.1:0-5101 GCA_964648635.1 uncultured Balneolaceae bacterium
CGTGAAGATCTGGAGCCGAAATTTAAAGAGGCATACAAGAAATATCGGGGTCAGATTAATATGCCCGGTTTTCGTCCCGGAAAAGTGCCGCTGAAAATTGTTCAGAAACGTTTTGGGGATGAAATTGAGCAGGAAGAAGTCAGCAAATACGTCCAGGAGATTTTCGAAAAAGAAGTAGTCCCCGAGTATGAGCCGGTAGGGGAGAGCCAGATGACCGAGCTCAGCTGGGAAAATGATGAACTGGAAGCCAAATTTAAAATTGGTGCGCGACCAGAATTTGAGCTTACTGATCTATCCAAGATAGAAGTGGATCGGTTGATACATGATGTAACCGAAGATGAGGTAGATGAAGAGATTGAACGTCAGCTGAAGCAGCAGGGCAACTGGGAAGAAGTTGAAGAGGAAATTACCGAAGACAGCCGTGTTACCGTTGATGCTATTCCGGTTGATGAAGACGGAGAGCTGGATGAGGAGAATAAAGCAGAAGAAACAATTGATCTCACCAAGCAAGAGTCTGAACAGTTCCGGGATGATCTTATCGGCCATGAGGTCGGCGATGAAGTCGACGTGGAAATAGGCCACGACGATCATACCCATAGTTTCCAGCTGGTGGTCAAGAAAGTGGAAAAGCTACATAAGGCGGATCTCACGGATGAGTTTGCTAAAAAAGCATCCGATGAAGAGGCCAAAAATGTAGATGAGTTTAAGAGCTTGGTGAAAAGCCGAATTCAAAGCTATTATGATCAGTCGGCGGATGATTTATTTAAGAACGATATCATCGATGCGCTTGTTGAAAAACATGATTTCGATGTGCCGGAAGTGTTCAAGAAGCAGGTGCAAAACCAATACGTGGAACGCGTCAAACAGCAGTCTCAGGGACAGCTTCCGCCTGATTTTGATGAAGAAGAGTACAAAGATAATATGGAGGACCGCGCTATTCGGGATGCTAAGTGGTTTTTTCTAAATGAAAAACTGCAAGAAAAATTTGAGGATATCGAGATAAAACCCGAAGATATAGACGAACACTTAGAAGCAGAATCTGCACGTTACGGTATTAGCGTTGATCAAATGCGAAATATGTTTGCACAAAATCCTGAGCAACTCGAAAGCCTGAGAAACAGTATTCGTGAAGACAAGGTGTTTGATCGACTTAAAGATGAAGTAGAGATCAAGGAAATCGATAAAGAAACGTACCAGAAGAAGCACGACGAGAAAATAAAGGCATAAAGCCGAAAATTATTTGTTGAATTCAACTAGTTATTATTTCCAAAACACTTATGGAAAAACAACCACTGTACGAAATGCCGAGCGATAACGGTGACTCAATGCGGATCCAAAACAATAATCTGGTTCCCATGGTGGTCGAGAAGACCGAACGTGGGGAGCGAGCGTTTGATATTTACTCGCGCCTGCTCAAAGATCGTATTATTTTTCTCGGAACGCCTGTCAATGATGCGGTTGCTAGCTCTATTGTAGCGCAGATGCTCTTTTTAGAATCCGAAGATCCTGAAAAGGATATTAATTTATATATTAATAGCCCCGGTGGGGTCGTATCATCGGGTTTCGCAATTTACGATACGATGCAGTATGTTAAATGTGATGTAGCTACGACATGCGTGGGAATGGCGGCATCGATGGGTGCTGTTTTACTTGCAGGCGGAGCGAGCGGGAAAAGAAACTTGTTGCCAAATTCTCGAGTGATGATTCACCAGCCTCTTGGCGGAGTACGCGGGCAAGCCAGCGACATCGAAATTGAAGCACAAGAGATTTTACGTATAAAGAAGTTGATCAGCGAGATTCTTGCCAAGCACAGCGGTAAATCGGTGGATCAGGTAATGGAAGATTCTGACCGAAACAAATGGTTAACCGCTGAGGAAGCTCAAGAATATGGATTGGTCGATAACATCATGACGAGACATAAAGAAGAATAATTTCTAATACTCAGTTAGAGGACAATGAGCGATCAAGATAATAACACCGAAAAGACAATTCATTGTTCGTTCTGTGGGCGATCAAGCCACGAAGTAAACAGTATGGTCGCAGGACCGAATGATGTGTATATCTGCGACAGATGTGTGGCCGATGCATCGGGTATAGTTAAAAGCGACTTGGCCTCAATGTCCAAGAAGCGGGAGAAGAAATACAAACCTCTTCTCAAACCGGCCGAGATAAAATCCCGACTTGATGAGTATGTGATTGGACAGGAAGAAGCTAAAAAAACACTTTCTGTTGCAGTTTATAATCACTACAAGCGTATCAGTACGGAGCTCGGAGATGAGTTTGACGATACCGAAGTGGAAAAAAGTAATATCATTCTGCTGGGTCCTACCGGCTGTGGTAAAACGCTGTTGGCACGCACAATGGCCAACATCATTGACGTGCCCTTTACTATTGCCGATGCTACCGTTCTGACCGAGGCCGGCTATGTAGGTGAAGATGTGGAGAGTATTCTGTCGAGCCTTCTGCAGGCTGCTGATTATGATGTGGAGCAGGCCAAGCGCGGTATTGTTTATATCGACGAGGTTGATAAGGTGGCGCGTAAAAGTGACAATCCTTCAATTACTCGTGATGTTTCTGGTGAAGGAGTGCAACAGGCACTGCTTAAAATTTTAGAAGGAACTGTAGCTAATATTCCACCCAAAGGAGGTCGCAAGCATCCCGAGCAAAGCTTTATTCAGGTTGACACCTCCAATATTCTGTTTATTTGCGGTGGTGCTTTTAGCGGACTCGAGGATATCATTGCAAAACGACTTTCGGTAAGCTCGCTGGGGTTCCATTCTGAAGAACAGGTAACATTCGATAAAGAGAACCCCGATATTTTTACTCATGTCGAGGCGCAAGACCTCCAACGATATGGGTTGATTCCCGAACTTATCGGCCGACTGCCGGTTATTTCCGGATTACATCAGCTTTCTAAAGATGCCTTGATCGAAATTCTTGTAAAACCCAAAAACGCTCTTACCAAACAGTATGAAAAACTGTTTCAGATGGAAGGCGTAGAGCTGGCTTTTGAAGAAGATGCGCTGGAAGTTATCGTGGAGAAAGCGCTCAAGAGAAAAACGGGAGCGCGCGGACTTCGCTCAATTATGGAGTCGGCCATGTTAGATATCATGTTTACGCTGCCGTCGATGGATAACATTGAGCAGTGCGTCATAACTCGCGAAACCATAACAGACGATGCTCCTCCTATTTATGAAAAACGGAAGGCATCAGCTTAGATAGATTTTTTAATTTTTTCATGAAAAGGCATCATCATTCGGTGATGCCTTTTTTATTTTGTAAAATATACGAGCTATATCTTATTAACCCCGTTTTTCGTTATTAGTGAGCTATGAAAATTCATCTCACATCAAACAGAATTAACATTGTCCTGATCGGGCTGCTTATTTTGCTCGGAATCGGCTCGTTTGCCTATAACCAGTATCTGATAAATCGGATTCTTACCCAAGAACGCTCGAGCGTGGAATTGTGGGCCAAAGCAATTGAGTATACCAGCAATCCTATTCAGGAAGAAATCAGCCAAAACCTGTTAAAGACTTCGAACTATTTGAGGGAAAATACATCAGTACCCGATAGTATTATCGTGCTGATTGACGAAGCGGAGGCCGACCGGACTTCTCAGACGTTTGTAACTCAAGAAATTGTGCTGAGTGAAGAGCGTTTTCAGGTGCCGCGTATAATTGTGGATGAGCGAAGAGAGATTATCTTTTCAAATCATGTGGATGGAGAGGTAACCCAGGATTTGGTAGAGCGGTTTGGCCGCATGCATGATCCCATAGAGATAAAATTGGGCGATGAACAGTATTCTCAAACCCAATACGTGTATTACGGGGAAAGTCCGACAGTGCAATACCTGCGTTATTTTCCCTATATCCAGCTTAGCCTGCTGGCCCTTCTTTTGGGGATTGGTTACGTGAGTTACCGGGCGATTGCAAAATCCGAACAGTCTAATCTGTGGGTGGGGATGACCAAAGAGGCAGCTCACCAATTAGGAACTCCGCTATCCAGTTTATACGGCTGGGTAGAGTTGCTTCGGGATGAAAAGGACGACGACTTTACGCAACGAATTTGCAACGAGCTGGAAGATGATATTTCCAGACTGCAGGGAGTGGCAGAACGATTTAATAAAATTGGCTCCGAGCCTGAGCTAAATCTCCAAAAGCTGGAGCCGATTTTGAATGAAGTAGTAAACTACATGGAACAGCGGCTCCCGCAGATGGGCAAAAATGTAGAAGTACTTCGAAATTTGGATACTGATATTGAGGCCAAAGTTAATTCCGATCTGTTTCAATGGGCGATGGAAAACATCATCAAAAATGCAATGGATGCCATCAAATCTACAAAAAAAGCGTATGTATCAGTGAGGCTACATCGGGTTGAAAATGAAATTTTTGTAGATATCAAAGATTCGGGAGTTGGAATAGAAAAGAAGTATCATAATGAGATTTTTAAACCCGGTTACAGTACTAAGAAACGGGGTTGGGGACTGGGACTAAGTCTCACAAAGCGCATTATCGAGGAATATCATAATGGAAAATTGATAATTCACCGATCGGAGCTGGGGGCAGGAACTACGATGCGTATCATTTTAAAAGCAGATTACCGTAAGGACACACCACAGCAGTCAAATCCATCCACCGCAAAAGCGTGAGGATCTAATCAGGTTGATACCCTCTTTTTTCGGCGTATTCCTGAAGCTGGGCCTTCAATAAATTTCGTCCGCGGTGTAGCCTCGATCGGATAGTGCCGATCGGTACATCCAGCATATTGGCAATCTCTTCGTAAGTAAAGCCTTCGACATCACAAAGCAGTACTACGGTTCGGAAATCTTCCGGTAGCTCATCAAGGGCGTGAGAAATATCATCATCAATAAGATCTCGAAACATCTTGTCTTCAAGATCCGAAGTATCGGTACGTTCGGCACGGATTGTCTCGTAAAATGTGGAGACCTCATCATAGTCAACCTGATTGGGTTGCTTCGATTTTTTCCGGTAGTTGTTGATATAAGAATTCTTCAGGATGCGGAAAAGCCATGCTTTGGCATTTGTTCCTTTTTCATAGCTGCTGAAAAAGCGGTATGCCTTTACGATCGTATCCTGTA
>CAZYOD010000171.1:5111-5329 GCA_964648635.1 uncultured Balneolaceae bacterium
TACGAGATCTTCGGCATCACTGGGATCTGATGTGAGCCTAAGGGCAAAGTTATACATAGCATCCAGATGAGGAATAATTTCATCTTCAAAATCTTCCTGCTTACGGACTTCTTTTTTCGTTAATTCGGCCATCCCGATTGCTTAGCTGTTAATTGCTAATCAGTGTTGAAACTTATGATTGCGAAACATTACTAATTCTTATCTAGAAATAGCGTTTT
>CAZYOD010000172.1:0-5259 GCA_964648635.1 uncultured Balneolaceae bacterium
TTTTAAACTGCACGCTTGATTTCGGATCCAGTCCTGCCGTAGGCTCATCAAAAATCAGGATCTGAGGATCAAACATCATCGCCAGAATTGCGCCCACTTTTTGACGCATCCCGCCTGAAAGAGCCCGCATTCGTTTATCTATTTCATTATCCAAATTGAAATAGTAGAGCAACTCCTTGTCGCGGTTGGTCGTACTTCCGCGCATTTCCTTGATAAAAGCTAACAGTTCGCCGATGGTCATATTTTCGGGATACCGGGCAATCTGCGGCATATAACCGATTTTTTGGCGGTAACTCCACTCCCCGTCAATGGATTTTCCATCAACATAGATATCGCCGGAAGTTGGTTTTACCAGTCCCAGCAAGGCTTTGATTGTAGTGGTCTTGCCCGATCCATTAGGACCGACAATACCGGTAGCCTGACCGGAGGGAATCTCCAGATTTAAGTCCTTAAGCACCGTACGGGGACCAAAATCTTTTCTCAATCCTTTTATTGTAATCATAATACTTTGGTCACTTGTGGTTGTGAGTCAATAAGTGTTTCGGGTGTGAGTGCCGGCATGAATTTTTCGGCGGCATCCAAAAGGTCAATAAGGAAACTGCGCAACAGAAGTAGTGCTTCAGGACGTTTTTCTACTAAATGAGAAAACAGCCGCACCGGACGGTGGGGTACATCGCCAATGCCATCGCGATCCAGATCGTAACCTTCATATTGGCTCCAGTAATTGTTATTAAACTCGTTATAATTCTGCCTGCTGTTGGTTGATATCTCAAAAGTGTTGGACAGAAAGTTATTTTGCGTGAATTCGTTGTCTGTGGAATTTGCCATCAGCTTAATAGCCCATCCATTTTGGCGAAACGTATTGCCACGGATGTCATTTCTGCTTGTTGCTTCGATATAGAGTGCTACAGAATTGTTTGAGAAAGTATTCCCCGCAATTTTACTTCTGTTGATTTCTTTCAGAAGCAGTCCATAAGCCGAAGAGCTCCAGTTATCCTCAAACGTATTATCAATAATTTCAACATTTGAGGTGTACATTACAGCTACTCCTCCGCCGTTATTTCGAAAGATGTTTTCTCTATAACTGGAGTTATCAGAGTACATGAAGTGGATGCCGTAGCGAATATTATACTCACTAATATTGCCGGATATTGAGGCGCCATCAACAAATTCGAAATAAAGACCGTCACGATGCCCGCTTATGTAGTTATCCTCAATAGTGACATCTTTGCTATACCATAGATGGATACCATTTCCGGAAGAAGTTTCTCGTTCTCCCGAGGCGGTAAGGTGATTATTTTTTACCAATACGTTGGATGATTTAGCCAGATATATCCCGAAAAAATTGTCGACCAGCTTCACATTTTCAATTACTACATTATCGCTTTCTTCTATTAATATACCTGCATAATCCTCCATAAAGCTGGCTTTCGTATTGTGCACTTCAATATTCTTGATGGTCACGTCATCGGCTGTAATGTTGAGAATAAATCCTTGGTCATCCCCATCAATCACAACCTTTCCTTCGCCGAGAATTGTCAGCGGCTTATCTATTGCCACATCATATTCCTGATAACGTCCCTCTTTTATGAGGAGTGTATCTCCCGGGGCTGCCCGATTAACAGCCTGTTGTACCGACGTGATATCCCCGTCGGCAGATACAATTATCTGCTGTGCTAAACACAGCTGGCTCAGCGAAATGAGTAAAAAAGCTAATCCTATTGTTTTTAAACTTGAATACATTTTCTCAATCCTACGAGTTTGAACTACATTTCAATTTGGGAGACTTCATCCCATTGTAATAATGCTCCGGGTCTTTCAGATGTATGCTCCTTGGCTTCTTTTGATGATGGAAATGCCAGCATTGATTCTCCCATTGGGCTGTTTACTACCTCGCTTTTTACAAACTGTGCTCTCCTGGCATTAATCCACTCCCCGGGTTTATCATAATTACTAACATACAGCATGGCATTTTCTAACTCGCCGCTATTATTTTGGTAATATGCGGCCATACATTCGATGGCGTCAAATTTATAAGCTTTGCCTTTATCAGTAACCACCTGGGATGCGAATTGCTTGTCAGTAATCATCATTTTACAGTGAGTACATTCATCACTGGCATAATGTATTTCCGCCGGTTCCTGACTGCATGCGGTCATGACAAACAACATGGCAGCTATGACTAATAAAGGCAGTATTTTAATTTTTAATCTCATCATTTTCTCAATCCTATTGTTTTTACCTACTTTTTTGTCGCTGTATCGCGTAGACATTGCTACTTGTTGCCGCTCGACCACCAAACATATCCTGCAAGACTCATAGAAATCATGGACACGTAAAATCCGATATGAGGCAACGAAGTAGCGTTAATATTCAGCAGTTGCTTACTGCCAAAAAGTGGTGGCTGATAACTCATACCCGGTACTTTGATCGGGGCGTTGGGATTCAGGTTATGTCCGTAATCATACGCCCAGATATAAAAATCTGCGAGCCCTGCGATTGCTAATAACACAAATAATCCGATCCAGATTAAGATCCACTTTCGCTTGCCTAATATTGCAATCAACAGTCCACTGGCGATTAAAAAGGCAAAGATATATGGCATTATTTTCAATTCGGGAATTGTCTCAGGAGTAATTTCTTTCATCCCGATATAGTGATTTAAACCGTTTATGTTCTGCAGATCATGGGCAGATTTCCCTTCAATATTATTGACGCATATATTCATACCAATACCTTCCGGGTACTGCGGTGCATCCATACTGATGCTCCAAAGGGGAAAGTAGTAAACCAGTACCAGGAGCAGAGCCGCAACTGCCATCCATATTTTGTGGTTTGTTTTCATGAGAGAGTTATTGCTTCAAATATTAATTAATCAATTAGTTTATTTTTTGAAGAAGAGGGAAGCCTTCACACTTCCCCCCACGAGGATTGAGATATTAATTATCCACCGGTTCCATAGGAGATTTCGACATCAGAATCGGCCGGTGATACTCGCACGTAGCCCGACATCTCTTGATGGAGAGCAGAGCAAAAATCTGTACAGTAGAACGGTACTACGCCTGCTTTTTTAGGCTCCCAGGTAAGAGTCAGTGTTTCGCCCGGCATTACTAGCAGTTCGGCGTTATTTGCTCCCTTTACGGCAAATCCGTGAGGGACATCCCAATCTTGTTCAAGATTAGTAACATGGAAATAGACTTTATCACCCACTTTAATGCCCTCGATATTGTCAGGTGCAAAGTGGCTTCGAATAGTCGTCATGTATACATGCACCTCATCGCCGTCACGTTCTACGCGTGTTTCCTTCTCACTTTTTGCGGCTCGGGGGTGAGTATTTTCCGCTAAATCGTAGAAGCGTTTTTGATTTTCAATGACCTTATCTGCCGTTAGAGCTTGCGCGTAATGCGGCTCACCCTCGGTTGGGAAGTCGAGCAGAAGCTCCATTTTTTCTCCAGAAATATCAATAAGCTGGGCAGAGTGGAACATTTCCGGACCGGTAGGCAGGTAGCGATCTTTGGTAATCTTATTAAGGGAAACCAAATATTTTCCATCCGGTTTTTCGCTGTCTCCGCCCGGTATCATAAGGTGACCCGGAGAATAGTATACATCTATTTTATCGGTGACAGTTGTTGTCTCCAGGTCCCACTTGACAACTTCTGAAGAGATAAAGGCCGTGGTATAGGCGTTGCCTCTGTTATCAAATTCTGTGTGCAGCGGACCTTGTCCCGGATCCTCAACTTCTCCGTGTAGAATTGAGTCATATTTTAAAACCGGAATGCCGTTTATTTCACCTTCGAATTCTTCATTTGCAATAGCCTGCTCCATTTTAGAAAAGGAATGCACCGGAATAACTGTTGACAGTTTTCCGCCGGCCACGATGTATTCACCCGTAGGATCGATGTCAACCCCGTGTGGAGATTTTGGCGTCGGCAAGAAATAGACAATACCTTCCAGCTCGCGGGGATCAAGTACTCGAACCTTTTCAATGAGTTCGCTTTTAGCAATTCCTCCGTCTTCATGATCGATGTAATTGCGATAATGCTCTCCCGGAATCATTTCGCCTTCACCTTGCTGCACATACTCAGCAGCTTTCTTCCAATTGATAGCGGCAATAAAATCCTTATCATTTTTGGATGCATTAATTTCCAAGAGAGTGTGCGCCTCTTCACTATTGTAACTGGTAAAGAATGACCATCCTTCAGATGGACCTTTGCCCGCGTGAGAGATATCATAATTATATCCCGGCATCAAAATCTGAAAATCTACGTTCATTTTGCCTTCATCGGATATTTTGATAAAAGACAGTGAGCCCTGAAAGGTATCTTTGTATGAATCTATTGCTACATCCATATTTTGCAGTTCATCATCCATTGGCACGCTGAACCGTGTTGAAGCGGAGATATAATCAGTGTTCGCTGTCACAAATGGGGAAGCGTGATTACCGGCCGAATTAGGAATTTCGATAATTTCCTGAGTCTTGAAATCATCAAGTCCTACACGAGCGATACGCGGAGTATTATTTTCATTAATGAATACCCAGCGCCCGTCGGTTTCACCGTCTGTTTGCGATAGCTGAGGGTGATGGGCATCGCCCCAGGGTACGAAACCGTCAGTGGTTTGAAGCATAGCTTTGGTCTCCTCGCTATAGCCGTATCCATTTACGGGAGCCTGCGAAAATACAGGAATGGTAAAGATGTGACGGCCTGAAGGCAGTCCATAGACTCCCAGCTGACCATTGTATCCGCCCGAGAAAAATCCGTAGAATTCATCGTGTTCTCCCGGTTCTACATACACTTTCTGCGCAGCATCTGAGCTGGATCCAAACTCGCCATTCGACGAGCATCCAAAAGACAGCAGCGAAAAGATGACTACAGCCGAAAGCGACCAGAGCCATGTTTTATTTGTTAAATTTTCCATAAATATTCCTCGTGATTTGATTTGTTATACATGAGTTATGATTGTTTATTCTGGATTAGTGGATAAATATTCTACAACCGCCCGGGCCTCTTCGCGACTCAGGTTTTGATTCGGCATAGGGGTCAGATACTCGTTCATCAAAGCTTTTGCTATAGGATGCTTTTCTATCATCTCTTCGGGATTTAAAATCATATTCATAATATATGCCGGGGTTCTGGTATCGGTAATACCCCGAAGAGGAGGCCCCACATACCGCTCATCCATTTTATGGCAGGCACCGCATTTCATATCAAAGACCTCCATTCCTTTATTGGCCAGTTCTTCATCTATCTCACCGATGGT
>CAZYOD010000173.1:0-5228 GCA_964648635.1 uncultured Balneolaceae bacterium
AGATACCCTGTTTCGCCATGGACATTGACTTCGGGCAGGCCCCCAATATTTGAGCTGATCACCGGCACGCTACAGCTCATCGCTTCGAGTGCTGCCAGACCGAATGTTTCTGAACCTGAAGGAATAAGAAACAGATCGGCGATGGAAAGAATATCTTCCACCTGATCCTGCTTACCCAAGAACCGTACTTCGTTGCATATTCCCAGCTCACGACACCGCTGCTCGGCCCGCTGTCGGTCGGGACCGTCGCCCACCAGCAGCAGCTTTGCTTTTATGTCATTCTGCAAAATCCGATGAAAAACGCTAACTACTTCGGGCACCCGCTTAACCTCCCGAAAGTTGGATACGTGAACTACAACTTTTTCATCCTCGGGACAGATGGCTTTTTTAAAATGGTTTTTGTCTGACTTCTTAAAGCGGTCCAAATCGATAAAATTGGGGATGACCTCGATTTCTTTTTTGATATCAAACCGCTCGTACGTTTCTTCCCGAAGGTATTCCGAAACGGCGGTAACCCCATTACTCTGATTTATCGAGAAATCCACTACGTTTTTGTAACTGGGATCGCTGCCTACAATAGTGATGTCTGTACCGTGTAATGTGGTAATAAGAGGCACGTGAGTAGCTTTTTCGCCTAAAATCTGCTTGGCTAAATAAGCGCTGGTAGCGTGAGGGATGGCATAGTGCACGTGCAGCACATCAATTTTTTCATATTCAATAAGGCTTGCCATCTGGTTGGCAAGCGCTAAATCATAGGGCGGATACTCAAATAACGGATAGGTATTCATATTCACTTCGTGATACGAAATATTGGTCCGAAACGTATCCAGTCGGGCGGGACGAGCATAGCTTAAAATATGTACGTTATGATCCCGCTTTGCTAATCCTTTTGCCAGTTCTGTGGCAACAACCCCACTACCGCCAAAAGTTGGGTAGCAGACAATTCCTATATTCATTCGTACTTAGTTCTTTTTAGATTAAGCCTTTTTTTGATAATCTATGCTGCTCAACAAAATAATTGAACATCTAATTTCCGGGAATCCCACATTAGGTGCAAAGGGAGTTATCTGTTATATTATAGGCTTTTTATTCTTTGTCTTTAAAGAATACTGTTAACTTTTTATCGCATAAATCAGATCTCAATTTATGGCAGGGCATTCCAAATGGTCGAATATAAAGCATAAAAAGGCCAAAGAAGACAAGAAAAGAAATAAAATATTTAATAAGCATCTTCGCGAAATTTCCGTGGCTGCACGCGAAGGCGGCGGCGATCCGGAAATAAATCCGCGACTGGACACCGCCATTAATAATGCAAAAAGCGATAATGTCCCCAAGGACAATATCGAGCGTGCTATAAAGAAAGGCACCGGTGAGCTCGACGAAGGCGACGGCCGATACGAAGATGCAAGCTACGAAGGATATGGCCCGGGAGGTATCGCTTATTTTATTGAAGTGACTACAAACAATTATAATCGCACGGTCGGCGATATACGTCATATTTTTACTTCTCACGGAGGCAACCTGGGGACAGACGGCTCCGTAGCTTATCTGTTTGAACAAAAAGGAATGATTCGCATACAAAAAACAGGACAAGACGAAGAAGAATTTATGCTAATGGCCATCGATGCCGGTGCCGAAGACATCGATACCGAAGGAGAATTTTTCAACATAACCACCGGCCGCGAAACGATGTATGAGGTGCGCGATAAACTGGAAGAAATGGATTACGATATTGAATCGGCCGAACTTATTCGAATTCCCATGACTGAAGTTAAAGTGGAAGCCGATGTGGCCGAATCTAATTTTAAGCTGATGGAAAAGTTTGAAGATAACGACGACGTCTCCAATGTTTTCACCAATATGGAAATGGACGAGGAGACCCTGGCAATTGCAGAACAAATGAATTAGCTATTTACAATTTTTCCCTCTTGCTTCACGTTACAGCCTATAAATAAATATGGTTCGCAAATGAGATATTTCCTTATTACAGTGTTGGCTTTCTTGCTGTTAGGAGCCTCAATTGAAGATGCGCGTAAAGCAAACGAGGCATACAACAATGGCGAGTATGAAAAGGCGATATCGCTGTACAAAAAAGCCATTGATGCCAATCCCGAAAATGCTAAGCTCTACTTCAACCTTGCATCTGCTCAGGCTAAGGCGGGCAATTCTGACGAGGCTATTCGTAGTTTTGAGCAGTATAAAACGATGACAGACAATCCCGAAGAAGAAGCCAAGGCCGATTACAATATCGGCAATGTGCTTTCGGATGCGCAACAATGGGATAAAGCGGTTGAATATTATAAGCAGTCGCTGCGGTATATGGCTGATGATCCCGATGCTAAACACAATTTTGAGTTGGCCAAAAAGAAAGAAAAAGAACAGCAGGAGCAACAACAGAATCAACAGCAAGATCAGAACCAGCAACAAAACCAGGATCAAAACCAACAGCAGAATCAAGATCAGCAGCAACAGAATCAGGATCAGCAGAACGAAAACCAACAAAATCAACAGCAGCAGGATCAACAGAATCAACAGGAGCAACAGCAGAACCAACAGCAACAGCGGCAAGAAATAAGCAAAGCCGAAGCGGAAAAGATTCTAAAAGCCTTGGAACAGAAAGAGAAAGATCTGCTCAAACAGTTCAAGAAAAAGAAAAACGAGTCCAGCAATAGTAAGAATGAAAAGGATTGGTAGATTCTTCTCTGTAATTGGTTTTATCCTCCCCCTTCTGGCCCTTCTCTCCAGCGGGGCTTTCGGGCAGTCTTCTGTTTCGGTGGAGGCCACCCTATCCGAAACAACGGTTTATACCGGTGAACGCATTAGCCTTTCGGTAGAAGTTAGCGGTGATTTCAATAACGTTTCCCGACCGGATCTGCCGGATTTTGAAAACTTTAGACTGCTCAGTAATACCCCTTCTACCTCAAGGAGCTATAGCTATGTCAATGGTCAAAGCAGCACATCATATACCTATAGCTATTACCTGATTGCTCAAGAAAAAGGCACACATCAAATACCGGCCATTAACATTACTATTGACGGGGAAACCTACAGCACAAATCCCGTCAGCGTCGAAATTGTTGATCGCAATGAGTCTGCGAAATCGGAATCGAAAACTCCTGACATTTTTCTGCAATTGGAAGTTTCTGATGATAAACCTGTAACGGGTCAGCAACTTGTTACCGATGTGGTTCTGTTTTTCAGGGATGGATTGGAAGTTAACTCTTACCAGCCGGTACCGGGTTGGAAAGCCGAAGGGTTTTGGAAGGAGGAGTTAGAAAATGCTGATCGCCCGCAAGCCACTTCCACCATTATAAATGGAGTGCGTTACCGTAAAGCCCGACTACTTCAATTTTCGCTGTTTCCCACAAAACAAGGAGAACTCGAAATAAGTCCATATAAAATTGTGGTGTCGGTAAGATCATCGAGTTCCAGGGATGATCCTTTCAGTAGCTTTTTTGGCGGTTTTGGCGGGAATCAGCGACAGGTTGAACTGTCCAGCGATCCAATCACTTTGGATGTGCAACCGCTGCCCAAAACAAAAAGTGACTATTTAGGCGCAGTCGGTGATTTTGATATTTCACGTGATATCAGTACCGGTGATGCCGTTGTGGGAGAATCAATAGAGATTACCACCCGCATTAACGGCACCGGAAATATTCCGCTGATTTCGAAGCCACAATACGAACTTCCTGACGGACTCGAAATTTATCAACCGGAGGTAAGTTCGAACCTAAACCGTCGGAATCAGAAAATCAGCGGCAGCAAAACATTTACGGATGTAGTTATTGCACGGTCGCCGGGTAACTACACCATCCCGGAAAAAACCGTAGCGTACTTTAATCCCGATCAAAATCGATATGTGAGTAAAACCCTCCCCAGTCTTAATTTTGAGATCAATGAAAATCCCGATGCAGTTACTGCTGCCAATGCACCCCGCTCTTTTCCTGTTCGACCCATAACAGGACTTGCGAGCTGGGTAAGCCCTGCGCCGTCAGATTTTGTTTCAAACTGGTGGTTTTGGGTGGGGATGATCTTTCCGCTGGCACTACTGGCTGGGGCCTATTGGCAAAAGTCTTTCGTTGAAAAAATGACTACTGACCGGGCTTTTGCTCGTTCGCACAAAGCATCCGAAAAGGCTGCTCAGCGTCTCGATGAAGCTATAAAATTATCCGAGCAGGGAAATGTAAAGCAAGCCTACAGTATGCTTCAAAAAGCTCTTACAGGATTTATCAGCGACCGACTGACGCTTTCCGAAGCGGGGCTTTCAAATCAGCAATATATACAGGCGCTTAAAGAACATGATGTGGATGAAAACCTGGTGAAAAACGTTCGCTTGCTGTTGGATAAATGTGCTTCCATCAGTTATGCACCCGAAACCTCCCACTCTTACTTAAAATCTCATGTCGGGCTTGCCCAAAGCACACTCGATAAACTGAAAAAAGTACTATAGACGTGGCTCTTTGTAGAAAATTATTTTTACTTATTGCTTTGTTCTGCTGGTCGATGGCGGGCTATGCTCAACAAAGTCCCCAAGCTATTTTTGATCAGGCCAACGAGCAGTTGGATTCAGGAGACTACCAACAGGCCATATCACTCTACAAAAATCTGGAAGCACAAAATACCGTTTCCGGTGCCCTGTTTTTAAACCTCGGCATCAGTTACCAACGGATCGATTCGCTGGGTAAAGCAAAGTATTACTTCTTAAAAGCCTCCCAATTTGAAGAGACCGAAGAAAAAGCCGTACAAGCACTGGAGTTTATCGAATCCCAATTCACCCGGCAATCCGCTGTCCTACCCAAACTTCCATGGGACGTTGCCACCGACTGGCTGCAACATAATATTGGGGCCACAAACCTGCTGTTGGCAGGAGTGATTCTTTTTAATGTGGGCATCCTGATATTTATCGGACACTGGTTTCTTCAATGGCATCCAAACTACATTCGCAACACCGGAATAACTATTGTCGGCATCAGCCTACTCATCATTGCGCTAAGCTTCTATACCCACTATGTGAATGAACGATACAGTACCGCCGTTATGGTAACCGAAAGGGTTTCCGTACTTGAAAATCCTCAAGAAGAAGCGTCCCTGGTCAGTAACGCTTTTGAAGGCTATACCTTCACGGTAGATCATTACCGAAGTGAGAACCAACCCAGGTGGTCATATGTACGGATGAGCAACGGCCTTTACGGATGGATTCCCAACAGTGAGATACTTATACTCTGATT
>CAZYOD010000174.1:0-5217 GCA_964648635.1 uncultured Balneolaceae bacterium
GGTCGCAAAAGCTGAAGTATCACATCCAAACCAGTGGACGATCGTTGCACGCTCAAGAAATTCAGTTCAATGACATCCGTACCACGCTGCAGGCGTTACTGGCAATTTACGATAACTGTAACTCTCTGCATACGAACGCTTATGATGAAGCAATTACCACTCCAACTGAAGAGTCGGTTCGTCGCGCCCTGGCCATCCAGCTGATTATCAATAAAGAAATGGGGACCGCCAAGAATGAAAATATCAATCAGGGTTCTTATTTCATTGAAGAGATGACGGATCTCGTGGAAGAAGCTATTCTCTCTGAGTTTGATCGCCTGACAAATCGTGGCGGTGTTCTCGGTGCCATGGAGAACATGTATCAGCGGGGCAAAATTCAGGATGAAAGTTTGCACTACGAATCCAAAAAACATAGCGGAGAGCTTCCTATTATTGGTGTTAATACCTTCCAGAATGAGGATGCCGAAAGTGCCGAAGAGGACAAAAAAGTTGATCTCATCCGATCTACAAAGGATGAAAAAGAGCAGCAGATTGAAGCTGTAGAATCTTTCTGGACTCGAAATGAAGAGGAAGCAAGAGAGGCCATTGCACGACTCAAGGAAGTAGCCCGAAAGGATGGAAATATTTTTGAGGAGCTGATGGAAACGGTCAAAGTGGCTTCGTTGGGACAGATTTCCCGTGCGCTGTATGAAGTCGGTGGGCAGTATCGCCGGAATATGTAATGAATGTCCAGATCTGTTTTAAAAGACAGGGGACCCATCAAATAAGGAAAGTTTATCTGAAGATTTCGAAACAGAGGCTAGCATTCGTTGAAGCTTTTACGGGTATAATCTTATGTAGGAGAGATATAGAGCACCTCTTATTCGATCCCTTTTTTATAAAGTCCCAAATTAAAAGTCATGGGACTTTGCTACTACAGCCATATTGCAGAATGGCAACGAAGGGGGTGAGATCTAAATTAGTAGAAAAGGGATTGGAGGTCTGTAGAGAGTTGTGCTCTGATATCCCGAATAATATCCCCGATTCGGTTTTGTATCTGCGAACTATTTCGGGATCGAATAGGATGTGCAGGTTCTTGAATTAAATCCGGGATCGTTGAAGGGCAATCCCGGGACTGTAAGATACCATCCGGCTTTTATGGAAGTATTATAAATGGAGTTACTCTGCGACCGCCAACATACCGAGCAGTCTCTGAGCATCAGTTATTTGGGAACTGCTTGCATACTCATCAACAATTCTTTGAGCGTAGGTTTCTGCCTGGGTTTGATTGCCGGCATCATAAAAGGCTTTGGCTGCTTCTAAATAATTGTAGGGGGTAGTAGAATCATTTTGATCCCATTCAGCAGCTTTAACGTACATTTCAGCGGCCTCGGCATGGTTGCCAAGATCCGTAAGGATCACGCCGTGAAAAGAAAGAGGACCAACGCCCATAATACCCTCCGGCACATCATATCCTTGGATATAGGTCAGAGCCGTTTCCGGATTACCGAGTTTAAATTCACTTACAGCGGCATAATAGTGCGCCAGATTCGCCGCATTTGTAATGCTGTAGTTGTTGATAATTTGCTCGAAACCAACAGTAAAATCAGCTTCGGAACCGGTTAGGGCTTCTTCGTAATTCCCCTGCAGGTAAGCTTGGGTCGCAATACCCATCAGCTGCTGTGCTTTTTCTTCTTGGGCAGTGGAATAGTAGTAGTAGCCCACGGATCCACCGATAATTACAATTAAAGCAATGGCGGCACCAATAATGGCCGACTTGTTTGTATCATAAAAACTCTGAGCCTTCGAAAAGGTCTCAAGAAATATATCCTGTTCTAATTCTTCTTTTACTCGTTTCTTACTCATGGTTAAAGCTGATTATTCTTAATTTACAGAAGTAGGTGAAAATATGATTGTTTTCGATTATAGTAAAATTTAAAGGGCTTCCAATTTCCCTTTAGAAAGTTCATAAATTATATCTGACCGGTTGGCAATATCTTTTTCGTGGGTAATCAGTAAGATACTTACATTTTCTTTTGCCCGGAGATTAAAAAGGAAGTCTAGCAGAATTTCAGTGTTCTTTTCATCCAAATTCCCGGTTGGCTCGTCAGCTAAAATTAAATTAGGATTATTTATTAGAGCCCTTGCCATTGCTACTCGTTGTTGTTCTCCCCCTGAAAGCTGGGCAGGGCGGTGTTCGGCACGGCCCGGAATACCAAAACCATCCAATAGTTCCATGGCTCTTTGACGGGCATTTTCGGGCGGATCTCCATGTATGAGGGCCGGCATCATGATGTTTTCGATGGCTGTAAACTCGGGCAACAGGTGGTGAAATTGAAAAACAAACCCCAGCTTATTATTGCGGAAGTTTGCCAATGATTCTGTGGACATATCATAAATAGGTTCATTATCCCAGAGCACTGCTCCCGAATCGGGTCGGTCCAATCCGCCTAAGATATGCAAAAGGGTACTTTTTCCGCTGCCACTGGCTCCCGCAACAGTTACGATCGATCCTTTGTCGATAGCAATAGAGGTATCTTCAAGAACAGTCAGTGTTCCATTTCCCGACTCGCTTTCGTATCGCTTAGTAATATTTTTGCCTTCTAAAATTATTGACATACGAATTTAGCTATCGAGATTGCTTGAGTTGAGAGAGGGATAGATGATAGGCTCAATATGGCGACATTTGGCGGTCTGAACATCCACTTTGGCCAAAATCGCACAGAGGTGATTGTTCCCGTTTGCCAATTTATAACGGTGGGGCGTGCCGAGTTTAAAGCGCTTCATAGAGGTGTTTTTATCCATGCCCAAAACAGAATCAAAAGAGCCGGTCATGCCCACGTCGCTGATATAGCCGGTACCGTTTGGAAATAAGCGAGCATCATTAGTTGGAATATGGGTATGAGTACCGACAAAAACTGAAATTTGGCCGTCCAGATGCCAGGCCAAAGCCAGTTTTTCGGCAGTGGCCTCGGCATGAAAATCAACAAAAATGAGATCGGTTTCCTCTTTCATCCGCTCGATAACCCAGTCGGCCGTGTTAAAAGGATCGTCAATAGCTTGCATAAAAGTACGCCCCTGCAGGTTTAGAACACCGATTTTATGATCAGTATCAGGTATATCATAAACGCCAAATCCATAGCCGGGATTACCTTTGGGATAGTTCATCGGACGTAAAATATTGCCGTCCTCTTTCATATAATCGAAAACCTTCCACTTTGCGAAGGAATGGTTGCCTCCGGTAATCACATGAACGCCTAAATCGTACAGACGTTGGATTATGGATCTGTTAATCCCTTTGCCTTTATGAGAATTTTCGCCGTTGGCAATCACAAAGTCGGCATCGTACTTGTCAATAAAGCCGGGCAGTATGGTTTCCAGAAGGCTGAGCCCGGGCTCTCCAACGATATCACCTACAAAAAGTATATTGATTAAATTCTTAGACATGAGGATACAATTTACCTTCTAAAATGAAGCTGTAAATGTAACGAAAAAAAACGCCTTTATCAGAATTGGATTGGCCGCTAGTCCTTGATGTCTTCGAGAAATTCTTCGAGCGATTTATTGACGTTTTGCAACACTTTATCCTCTTGCTGATTGAGCTCTCGATTGCGCTTGCGTTCCTCAAAAAGTTCTTCGGCGATACTTAAGGCGGCCAGCGTCATGATGGTAGTATCGGGCTGTTTATTGAGCTCCTTTTTGTATTGGCGGAATTTCTCGTCTACATACTGCGAAATCCGCTTCATGGCTTCTTCTTCCGACTCCTCAACTTTGAGCGGATACTGCTTTCCTAGTATGGTTATCTTGATTGATTTCATGCGCCGTCCTCTAGATGATCATCAATTTTAGAAATCAGTCCCAATACCTGGTGACGAAGGGAGAGGCGCTCGGATTCCGAAATAGCCGAATAGATATCCGTCTGCCCATCCTGAATTTCTTCAAGCTTAGACCGCAGCTGATTATTCTCCTTTTTGAGTTCCTTAATCTGTTCCTTCAGAGAACCAACTTCGTCCCCAATTTGATCAAGCAACTCACGGAACTGCTCATGATATGGACTTTCGTTTGATAGCACTAGTCGTAATTAAGATCGAAGTTTTGCTGAGTATTTATTCTCCAGAACCTTTAGAACTTTATTAATTATAGGTTCTACATCCTTGATAGTCAATGTTTTATTTTTTTCTAAAAAGGAGAGTCTGAATGCAATACTTTTTTTGTTTTCTCCCAGTGATTCGCCTTCAAAGACGTCAAAAACATCCAGTTTTTCTAGTGATTCTCCGGCCGTTTCTCTAATGGTTTTGAGCAGATCCCCCGCTTTAACAGTCTTATCTACAATAACCGCGAAATCGAAATCAAAGGCGGGAAACTTAGAAACGGGTTCATAAGGCGGTTCACCCGTTTTTTGCCGTACTTCATGGATCTTCGTCAATGAAAATTCCGCAACAAATGCCGGCAGTTTGATCTCGTAGTGATTTAAAAGGTCCTTGGATACATTATAAAGTGTGCCGATTTCAACATCTTCAAAGCTAAAAACGAGACTGCCATCGTCACTTACTGTTGTTTTGAGCTGTTCATAAATATCGAGCTGTTCAAGGAAACTCCGCACCGGTGCTTTTAAATCAAACACATCATAATGCTCGGGATCGGTCTTCCAGTGCTCGATGGTTTTGAATCCGGCCAAGCCAAATAGGATGTTTGTTTCTTCCTTTATGTTGCTATAGTAGGTTCCGTGGTCACTCTTTTCGAATACATTACCTACTTCGAAGAATCGAACCTGGTCGATTTTCCGGTTGAAGTTGTAGGCTACCGATTTCAAGAAACCGTACAAAAGGGAGGGGCGAAGGGTGGTCATATCCACCGAAATAGGATTCAGCGTGTGAATCATATGGTCCAGATCACCCAACAATTCAGCATCTTTTTCGGGCATAAGAGAATTTGAGTAAATCTCCCGGAACCGCATCTCTTTCGCCGTCGATTTCGCTTTGGAAACGAGCTTTTCCCAATCGGTAATAGGTTCGGGTGAAGCAAATTTGCCGTGTTTCGGACTGGGGATGTTATTGTAATTGAACAACCGGCCGACTTCTTCTATAAGATCTACCTCGCGCTCCAGGTCCGGACGAAATGTCGGAATTTCATAATTTAAGCAACCTTCTTCTGTTACGCCTTCAACTAATTCCAACTCGAGACCTTTTAGAATCTCCTTAATTTCATCCGAAGAAAAATCAGTTCCTAAAAGTCGAT
>CAZYOD010000175.1:0-5193 GCA_964648635.1 uncultured Balneolaceae bacterium
TTTTCGCTGTTTTCCAGCGATCCAGAAAATGACTGCTATCCACCATTTCTGCCAGATGGGCTAAAATCCGAAGATGCTGTCCCGTATTTTCGGAAGAACTAACTAAAAAGAAGATGGCTCGTAACTTCTCAACACCCCCAGTTTTTTCTTCATCCAACACTTCGTACCCTTTAGTAGAAATCGTCATCTTCTCGGGAATGCGTACCAATACCATTTCAGATTTGTAATTTCCATCTATACGAATATGGTTCAGAGCCGCCCCTCTGCCGATAGGTATGGTACCAGTACCTTGTGCCTGACAAAATTCATTGAAAAGTATACTCTCCTCCAATCCCAATCGGTCAGCTATAGCACGAGAAGCTCTTTTTATAATTGTCTCGTAGCTTACCTTGGTACTTTCTTCGTCAATAACAACAGATCGTGCTACCACTTTTTCGTAGGGATCCTCTTCACGAAGTCCTTTTTCGCGTAAAATTCCACGCATTTCACGTTCCAAACCGCGATCCTGCTTCTTGCCAAGGCGGGCATGCACATGAAAAATAGCCCCTGTTCTTTCAACTTTACCATAGGCGTAATAGTAGTACCACCCAACTGCAAATGCAGACACCGCTACTGTAAAGATGATTGACAGAATACCCATCTCAAATATAAGTACTACTGACAATACCATGCCGATAATCTGCAGCCAGGGATACCACGGCGAGTTAAAACCGGGATCGTACTCTTCAATTTTGCTTTCCCGCATCACGATAACACACAGATTCAACAAGGCAAAAAGCAGCAGCTGAAATGCACTAGCAAGTTTTGCGACCGATGCCACATTAAAAGCAAGCAGGAAAAACACCATGAGTCCTACCGTAGCGATGATAGATTTTTGCGGAGTATTGAATTTTCCGAGATCTGCGAAAGTCGCTTTAAATAATTTGTCCCTGGCCATAGCCATGGGATATCGCGAAGCTGACATTATACCCGCATTTCCTGTAGAGGCAAACGCCGCAATAGCAGCTACTACAATAAGAAACAATCCTGCCTCTCCCGGCAGCCAATCCAAAAAGACTTCTCCCGCCGTTGCAACAGGCGTTAGGTCTTCACGAAATGCAGCCGGATCCAATACCGCTACCATAAGGTAAACACCGAATACGTAAACAATAATTGCAGACAGAATAGACAAAAACATCCCCAGCGGAATGTTACGGTCGGGGTTCTTGACCTCCTCGGCAACGCTGGCCACTTTTGTTAATCCTGCATACGAAACAAAAACCATTCCCACTGTAGCAAAAAACCCTTTGGGACCATTAGTAAAAAGTGGAGTAAACTGCTGTTCGGTAACTGCCAGGATATCTATCGACATCAAATGGAAAGCCCCTTGAATTATATATCCAAACATTATGGTAATAAGTGCAGCTACCAGAACTTTCTGAAGTGTAGTGGTTTCTTTTGCACCTATTATGTTTAGGATGCCGAAGACAACTGTTAAAATAATAGCTACCAACGTAATGTTGACATCATAGAAGATGGCGATGTACGCTCCCATCCCAATAAGTGCAAAAGCACTTTTAAGTACTAAGGCCAACCACGATCCGAAACCGCCAATACTCCCCATCAACGGTCCCAAGCTACGATCAATAATATAGTAGGTACCGCCGGCCCGGGGCAGTGCCGTAGAGAGCTCCGCCACACTAAACATGGTAGGCAAAATCAACAGACCTGACACGAGGTACGCCAGAAATACCGACGGACCTGTTTCGGCTGCTGCAATTCCGGGTAATAGAAAGAAGCCGGAACTGAACATTGCACCCGTTGCAATGGCATAGACATCGAATAAATTTAATTCTTTTTTAAGCTTTTGGGAGTCTTCTAATTTTGGCAAAACTACGTTGGGTATTTAAATAGTTATATCTAATAAATAGCTTTCAAAAAAATAACAATCTGTAAATGAATAACCTATTGATCATCTTTTTATAGCATCAATATCCTATTTTCACCGTAATTGATAGTATTTTATTGTAGTAGGAAGGATACTATTTTTTTAGATGATTCAGGGACAAACTACAGACCATACCGATTGGCTCAGGAATAGAATCAAGTACAACCTTTTTTGGTCAGATATAATGTTTATGGATTCCATCTCTAATAGGTTTGTTTGTCAGACGGTCGCAAATATAACTTTTAGCGTACCCGTTTATTTTGAGATCGTAAAGATACGGTCTTTATCGTTTTTGCAAAGTATTTTTTACGGATTTTACGATTTTTACCCATTTAAACTATGAATTTAAAACCAAAACCGGGGAGGTTGCTCTTTTAATAATCGTTTCGACCCGTGGTCCCAAGTAAAGCCGATGTGAACCGGGCCGTACATTAGTACCCAAGATGATTAAATCGATTTCATTTTCTTTAGCAAATCCACAAATAGCATCCTCGGGGGTATCCCCTTTTTTAACGACTGCGTTTGTCGGAACATTCATGGCCTCCCCGAGTTTCTTCACCTCATCTACAATATCCTGACCAATTTTCATCAAACTTTCCGACTTATCATCTCTGAGGTGCCAGGGCGACTTCTTATGTTCGTTAAAGACCACATTTAATACCGATACCTCGCGGACCTTATCAGTTTTAGCCAAAAAGAAACCTAAATCCGCTGCATTTTTTGATGCTTCGGTACCATTCGTTGGCACAAGAATTCTTCTGGGATCCCATTCCTTTTGCATATTTTCTGCCTGTACTATCAGTGTGGGACATGGAGCCACGCGTGTCAGGTAATCAATAAGCGGGCTGAATAGGTGTGAAGAGTATCGGCCTTTTTCAGTTGCCCCCAACACCAGCAAATCATAATCCTTTTTGGCCTCATCGAGAATAGCGTCGCCTACCTGGGAGTTATTCACCACTTTCTTTACAATCTCTTTTTGATCAAAAAGCTTCGATAACCTGTTCAGATACTCCTCACAGTCCGCGGTTTCATCCTCAGAAGTCACACTAAATAGTGTTACCGACAATTCATCCGCTTCATCCAATAATTTTAAAAGTTCTGATTCTACCGACTGTACAGCTTGCCCCTCAATTTCTCCTTTGCGCCTTCGCACCGGTAACAATACCCGGTGAACACCCGCAATCAAACTTTGAGCTTCCAACTCTTCTTTCTCAAGACGCTCTTTCTCCTCAGTTCCTATTTTTACACGTTTAAGCACCCATCTCAGGGCGGTAGGCGCCATCAAAGAAGTGGCCATCGCCATCACCACAATAATTGAAAACATATCTTGTGCTAAGATACCCAGGTTTAGACCAATGGTAGCGATAATGATTTCCATGGCGCCACGCGCATTTAACCCTGCCCCAAAACTGAGCGCCGACCAGTGATCTTTGCCGCCGATTACACGAGCCCCGAAATAAGTGCCGGCCACCTTTCCCAGAGAAGCCACAGCAATCACTAAAAAAGTGATGAAGAGAAGTGTCGGTTCAAGCAGATTAAGGATGTTCACTTTTAGCCCTGCAACAGCAAAAAAGATAGGTGCAAAAATGGCCAATGCCAGACTTTCAAGTTTATGAATAACACTTTCGGGCAGGCGCGGCATCGTCCCAAATAAAATACCCATGACAAATGCCCCCAATACGGCTTCCAAATTTAATGCCTGGGTAATCGCCCCCCACAAGAAGGTCATTATTATCACCAGCGTCAGCAGGCGATCCGTGCTTTGAACCTCATCCTGAACAAAGATAAGCAGTTTTTTGACCAGCCAGCGTCCAAGCGTAAAACTCAGCACCATAAAGGCGATTACACTCCCTATGATTTGGATCACTGTTCCGGCTGTTACAGCCTCACCGCTTGCCAAACCGGCTACAATTGATAACATAATCCATCCTATAGTATCGTCGCTCATCCCCGCTGCAATAATAGTTTGCCCTATATCACGGCGCATTAAATTAAGATCCATCAACACCTTGGCAATTACCGGAATGGCCGATATCGACATTGATACTGCAACAAAAAGCTCGAAAATAATTCGGTTTTCGGGATCGGCCACCAAGAAATCAGGTAAATATTGTCCCAGTAGAAAACCCGTTGCAAAGGTAACGGTAATACCTCCTAAGGAAACACCGATGGCCGTACGGGCGTGACGTTTGATGAGCTTAATATCGGTTTCCAAACCGGTGATGAGCAGTAAAAACATTGCGCCGAGCAGACTTATGGTCTCCAGAAGATATCCCTGAACTTCATTTTGAGGAATCATCAAGTGTCCAAATTCCGGAAATATACTGCTTAGCAGTGAAGGACCTAAAATAATACCGGCTAATATTTCCCCAACTACCGAGGGCTGATTTAGCCGTTGTGCAACTTCGCCCAGTGCCCGGGCTGCCAATAATAAAATTCCAACTTGTAATACAAGCATCAACACATCATGATGCGGAGCAGAAGTAAAAATGTCCAAAATAGAATAGTTTTGTTACTCGATTTTCTCTTGTAAAAAAGAGACTTATTAGATATTCCTGAATAACACTTCAGCCGATTAGCCGGGTGTAGAATCCCGGTTGGCATTATCCGGATCTGTATCATCGGACTGTTGGGTTTCACCTATAAACTGAGCAACATGTCGAAATCCATATCCGATTATGGTAAATCCGATAATCCCTTGTATTTTTACAGTTAACGCAGGGTGCAGATCAAATACAAAAATTACTATATATTCAACTGCTGTAGAAATTATTAACAACCCAATAAGCCAGAGTAACTCAACGACCAGTCTATTTCTCAGCTGTTCATTCATGAATAGTCCAAAAATATATTAATAACTGTTTTAAGAAATACGAGCTCTTCTATTCAACCAAAGGTTTTACATCAATATACCTTGTAGAATAATATACATTGACTACAGGGAAGGATAACCTTAATTAATTAGGTTTACAACTTGACGAAAAACATCCTAATAATCTTTGGCTCTGATCAATCATTTATTGATTTTCACATAGGTATTTTGAGGAAATATTTATCGAAAATAATTTAACGTAATAATGGGAGAACATTTATTAATAGGAATTACCAGTATTCTCATTTTCGGGATAGGAGCACAATGGGTAGCCTGGCGTTTTAAGCTGCCAGCTATCCTGCTATTGTTAATCTCGGGAATATTGGCCGGGCCTATTTTAGGGTTGCTAAACCCTGATGAATTAATGGGGGACCTGTTGACTCCCTTTATTTCG
>CAZYOD010000176.1:0-5171 GCA_964648635.1 uncultured Balneolaceae bacterium
GTTCTTTTGATTTATTGAGCACTCTTATCCAGAAAAGCTGAGGGATCAGGCCCGATGACGCTTTGGCAACCATCTCACACAATGTGTGGGGAATCAGGTGCCACTTCCTGCTCCGGTATCCGGGGAAAGATGAGAGATGAGGTTATTATATGATTCATAATCGATACAGCCTCTTCTGAGATCTTCTCCCCAACCGGCGGAGATCTTGGGAGAGGCTTTTTTATTTGGATGCACTAACCCTCAAAAAACAATTACGAATTAACCAATAACAATAAACGGACAATACGATGAGTACTAACGGACAAGAACGCAATCTAAAATTTGAAACTCTGCAACTGCACGCGGGGCAGGAACCCGACCCCACTACGGGATCGCGGGCAGTTCCAATTTATCAAACTACCTCCTATCAGTTTGATGATACCGAACATGCCGCCGACCTTTTTGGACTCAAAGAATTCGGCAATATCTACACGCGGATTATGAATCCCACCAGCGATGTCTTTGAAAAGAGAATCGCGGCACTGGAAGGAGGCGCGGCTGCCGTAGCCACCGCATCAGGGCAATCAGCCCAATTTATGACCATCGCTACCATTGCCCAAGCCGGTGACAATATCGTTTCCACCAGCTTTTTATACGGCGGAACGTACAATCAATTCAAGGTAACGCTTCCGCGTCTGGGCATTGATGTCAACTTTGTAGAAGATGATAAGCCGGAAAGTTTTGAAGCTGAAATTGATGACAATACCAAAGCAATTTATGTAGAATCGATCGGGAACCCACGTGGAAATGTGCCTGATTTCGAAGCACTCTCGGAAATCGCTCAAAAACATGGCATCCCGCTTATTGTCGATAATACCTTCGGTGCTGCAGGTGCTATCGTTCAGCCAATAAAACACGGTGCCAATATAGTAGTCGAATCGGCCACTAAATGGATTGGCGGACACGGCACCAGCATCGGCGGCGTTATTGTGGATGCCGGAAACTTTAATTGGGGCAACGGCAACTTCCCTGTTTTTACTGAGCCTTCGCCTGCTTACCACGGACTCAATTTCTGGGAAACCTTTGGTCCGGACGGTCCTTTTGGCAATATCGCATTTGCCATCCGAGCCCGTGTAGAGGCATTGCGTGATTTCGGATCGGCTCCCTCACCATTTAACAGCTTTTTGCTTTTACAGGGACTGGAAACACTTTCGCTGCGCACCGAGCGCCACTGTGAAAATGCACTTAAGTTAGCACAATGGTTAAAACAGCAGGATGCCGTGGATTGGGTTAACTACACCGGACTCGAAGATCATCCTTACCACGAACGCGCCAAGAAATACCTCAACGAAGACAAATTTGGAGCCGTACTTACATTCGGCGTCAAAGGGGGATTTGAGTCAGCACGAACTTTTATCGAAAACGTAGAGGTAGCAAGTCACCTGGCTAATGTAGGCGATGCCAAAACACTGGTAATTCACCCCGCCTCCACCACTCACCAGCAGCTTAGCGATGAAGAGCAGATTTCCAGCGGTGTAGAACCGGATCTCATTCGGGTATCGGTGGGGATCGAACATATTGACGATATCAAAGAAGACTTTGAAATCGCATTCGGCAAAATTAAACAACCGGCATAAAAAGTAACATCCCTTTTAAACCCCTTAAAGGGGATCAGACAACTTGATTTAAATATGGGCAACAAACAATCAATAACATTTGACGAACCCTTTATAACTGAAAATGGAGAAACGATTCCCCGGCCGACGGTAGCTTACCAAAGCTGGGGCAAACTCAATCAAACCCGAGACAACGCGGTGTTCGTTTGTCACGCCTTGACCGGCAATACCGCTGCGGATAAATGGTTTGGCGGTCTTTTTGGTCCCGGCAAGACACTGGATCCCCAAAAACAATTCATCATATGTCCCAATGTATTGGGCAGCTGCTATGGAACCAGCGGGCCGGCAAGCACTAATCCTGAAACCGGTAAAATATATCGCGGCGACTTCCCAAAGATTACCATCCGCGATATAGTTCGTCTTCAGCAACGCCTTGCCGATGCCCTCGACATCACCGGCATCGAGATGCTCGTTGGCGGATCGATGGGCGGCATGCAGGCATTGGAATGGTGCATCATGGATGATCGTCCGCAGTCGGCGGTACTTATCGGGATGGGCAAAGCCCACCGGCCCTGGGCGATCGGCATCAGTCACTCACAGCGGCAGGCTATTTATAATGATCCCAACTGGCAAGATGGATACTATCCCCAAGATCAGCCGCCTAAAAAGGGACTGGCGCTGGCCCGGATGATCGCCATGGTCAGCTACCGGCACCAAGACGATTACCAGCAAAAATTCGGGCGGGGATTACAGCCGGGAAATGAGCAGTTCGAGGTAGAGTCGTATCTGAATTATCAGGGTAAAAAACTGGTAGATCGATTTGATGCCGTCTCCTATGTCCGCCTTACGCAGGCTATGGACAGCCACGATATTGCCCGCAACCGGACATCTTACCAAAAAGTTTTAAGAGCCATTGACATACCGGTATTGGTAATAGGCATTACCTCGGACTTGCTGTACCCGGTCGTAGAACAGCATGAACTTGCCAGTATGCTTCCCAATGGTCGGTACCGCAAAATTAAATCACCGCACGGCCACGATGCTTTTCTGATTGAATTCAAACAACTGAATAACATCATCCGACCTTTTTTAATCGAAACCCCAACGCGCATATCTTTTTATTAACCGATGAATAACTCTGCTACCCATATTTTAAAATTTGGCGGCACCTCGTTGCAGAATTCCGATTTTATTAAACAATCGGTCCGAATTGTGACGGACCGCCTCCAAGACGCTCGTCCCTTTGTAGTAGTTTCAGCCCTGCAGGGCGTTACCGATGCTTTAATCAGCATTACCGAAAATACCGGACCTATAAACGGGGAACCTCAGCGGCTTTCTCGAAAACACCTGGATATTTTTGATCGACTTATTGAGGATGACAAAGCAAATCGCAAAAACCTGCTGCAGCTTTTTAATGAGCTTGATCAAAAAATATCTGAGCTTCAAACTCATCCTCAAAACCGGCAGGTTCTTAAAGATCATATTCTCTCCATCGGTGAGCGGGCTTCGGCAATTATTTTTGCTTCCCTTCTTTCGGCAGAGGGATTTCCGGCCGCGGCTTTTAACGCTAGCCGTTTTATCAAAACAGACTCAGCTTTCGGAAAAGCCAATGTGGATTTTAATCTCACCCAAAATCTTATTCGGCAAACCTTTCAGGCGTCGGATCTCATCCCGGTGGTAACCGGGTTCATCGGATCCGATAACGAAAACCGCATCACCACGCTGGGACGGTCGGGATCGGATTATACCGCCGGGCTTTTGGCTGATGCCCTCGATGCCGACCATCTGGAAATATGGACGGATGTTAATGGGGTACTGTCTGCCGATCCGCGCTGGGTACCCGCTGCACAGTCTATTCCCGAGCTCAGTTTTGGGGATATTTCTGAGCTTTCGGCTCACGGGGCACAAGTCATTCATCCGCAGACCGTCCGCCCTATCAGCAACCGAAAAACTTCGATCTTGGTAAAAAACAGCTATAATCCTGCACATCCCGGCACAGCTATTACCTCGGGGCTCCCATCAAATGGCGAACTCAAAACCATCACCGTAACCGGGCCATTTGTACAACTGCAAATAGATCATAAATATAGCAGCGAATTGTATCAGTCAGTTAATAGCTGGCTGGAAGAAAAACCGGGAGCTGAAACTTTTGAGTTTGACCAAAGCAGTCAGTTTGAACCCGCCCGATTTCTTTTTCCAAAAGAGGTCTTCAATAACATTTCCGATAAACTGGCTACTTGGAGCGTCAATCGAAATACCTTGTTCGATCTCCGTAATAAACTCTACAAAGTCAAAAAGTTCAGCAATCACTTTTCGGATGATGAAATGCTTACCCACAGAATTTGGAAACTTTTTGCCTCCAATGGATTACAGCCATTGAACAGTAGCCGTCACCGCGAGGAACGTTTCATCTCATTTCTTTTTGAGGAAAAAGAGGCACGGCTTGCCGCACGACTGATGAACAGCTATTTGCAGGATAATAAACCAACGATTGATCTTTTTGTGGCAGGGACCGGCGCTGTTGGTCAAACGCTGCTTGATCAGTTGAAAACGCAGAAACCCTCTCATTTTAATCTCCGACTAATCGGTGCCTGCAACAGCCGATATTCTCTTTGGGATGAAAGCGGCTTAGATTTGAAGCGGAATCTCGACTGGTCGGACAAGCTTGCAACTGACTGGGACATTCTATTAGAAAAACTGACTGCACCTCATCGTCACAACCTTATTTTTGTAGATGCTACCGGCAGTAAAGAGATTGCGCGGTTATATCCCCGGCTTTTAAAGCATGGCGTTCATATCGTCACACCAAGCAAGCTTGCCAATACCTTTGAGCAATCATTTTTTGATAAGCTGCAGAAACTGACAGAAAGAAACGGCTCTTCATTTCACTACGAAACTACTGTCGGAGCCGGACTTCCAGTGGTGTCCACGATCAAAAACTTAAAAGCCAGTGGCGATTCCATTACCGAAATCTCGGGCGTTGTATCCGGCACAATGACCTACTTGTTTAATCAGCTCGAAAATGGGGTGCCTTTCAGCAAAGCTATAGCAAGAGCAAGAGAATTGGGCTACGCTGAACCCGATCCGCGCGATGACCTATCCGGTGAAGATGCAGCACGTAAATTTTTGACCCTGGCCCGTATACTCGGCTGGAAAATTGAACGGGATGAACTGGAGGTAGAATCCCTGATCCCCGAGGAGCTTAAAGATGTAGACAGGGAAACCTTTTTAGCGAATCTTTCTCGATACGACAGTCGATGGCAAAAACGCATCAACATTGCTCGCAAACATGATGAAACCTTGCGTTATACCGGTCAACTTAAAGATGGAAAAGTTGCTATTGGAATTGAATCTGTACCCATTAGTTCGCCGGTTGGTCAGCTAAGTGGAACAGACAACCTGATCCAAATTGTCTCTGAATTTTATAGTCAAGCACCACTCATTATTCAAGGTCCGGGCGCGGGGAAAGAAGTCACGGCAGCGGGTGTAGTGAGTGATATCCTTCAAACAGCCAAAGAGTTGGTAAAAACTTAGGGGATTGAAATCAGCCCAAAAAACTAAGCAGATGACTAACCG
>CAZYOD010000177.1:0-5089 GCA_964648635.1 uncultured Balneolaceae bacterium
GTCTCCAGGAAGCGAAAGTCGTTAGCTTCTCCATCTTCATCAAACAAAATTTCCGCAATAAAAAAGCCTGTATCTATGGATTCGAACAAGGTTTGATACTTATCCTTACTGCTACGCAGGGCCTCTTCAATCTTTTTGCGTTCCGTAATATCGTTGAAGAGAACCCCTAAACGAACGGGTCCGGGTGTATCAAAGCGAAAAATGAAGGCGGATACCCACAGGTCCATAGATGATATATAATTTTCAAACCGAAGCGGTTTTCCGGTTTTAGCTACTCGGCTTAAAATTTTTAAAATGCTTTCTTCTAATTCGGGAACAACATCCAAAACAGTTTTACCGACAGGGTCTTTAACGCCGGAATGGGTCTCGAATGCCGGATTTGCTTCTAAAAAGCGAAAATCTGTTTGCTCCCCCTTATTCTCAATTTTCTCCAGAATACAAAAACCCTCATCAATATTCTCAATAATAGTTCGGTATTTCTTTTCACTTTTTTGGAGCTGTTTATAAGCTTCTTCTTTTGCTTTATGTAAATCTTGCCCCCGCAGCAAAATATCAGCTGCCAGCGGCGTATCCGAATCTTTAAGGTTCTTAAGGATATCGATATTTTCTTTTTCATAGTATTTAACTACCGGTGTTACATCTTCTACCCGGTGAACTATGAGTTCAACTTCTCCATCAGCATTGACTATAGGGGAGTTAATGGGGCTCCACCACCGATCTTCAAGAAAGTCATCATCTAATTCAGGAAAAGTTAGTGGGAAATGAGTTATGGGCATGGTGTCAGTACTGCAGTCTTTTTTTACCCGTTTAAAAGATCTGCGTAATTTTCGAAAACCTTCTTTTTGTACTTCTTTAGGGTCTGCAATAACATCTTTGAAAAATTTTTTTCCTACCAGGTCAGATCGGTTTCTTCTAGTTGCTTCCAGATAAGCATCGTTGACCGCTACGATTTCATAGTCATCAGGAGTTAGAATAAGATAAAGTCCCGGTATCTTTCTGAATAAATTTCGAAAGTTGACCTCTCTATTTTTCTGACTCTGTTGATTTTCCATAAGGTATAAGTTTTAACTCAATTCTCTCCGTCAAATAATATCCTGAAAGAATCTAATTTTTAAAACACTGTATTAACAGTAATAGTTTAGACAGTAATAACTCAATTCTTATTGAGGAAGTTGGGTAAGCAGGAATTAATTTTTGTCTGACGCACTCATGTCGCTTGATGAGATATTATGAAAAATTAGTTGTAACTTAGAATGACCCTAAAGGAACCTCTGTTTGAGGTTTACTCAGTTTTTAATAAGATAATCAAGGATACAGATGAGCACGAATAAAAAATTTCTAGAGACCAAAACCCCTTTCGAAACCGGATCAGGAAAAGCACATCTCTACAGCCTAAAAAAGCTGGAAGAGCTTGGATATGGAAAGATCAGTAAACTGCCTTTTACGATTCGTGTGTTGCTGGAAGCCGTACTAAGAGAGTATGACGGTTATGTGTTTACGGAAAATGATATCGAGGTGCTGGCAAATTACGATGCCAAAAATCCTAAAGGAGAAATTCCGTTTAAGCCATCACGTGTTGTTCTTCAGGATTTTACGGGAGTGCCGGCCATTGTAGACTTGGCCGCCTTGCGTTCGGCTATGCAGCGGATGGGCGGAACTCCAACATCCATAAACCCACAGGTGCCGGTAGATTTGGTGATTGACCACTCGGTGCAGGTTGATGAGTTTGGTCAGGAATATGCATTTATGCATAACGTGGAGAAAGAGTTTGAGCGTAACCGAGAACGATACGAATTCCTGAAATGGGGACAAAAAGCATTCGATAATTTTAAGGTGGTTCCTCCCGGACGCGGAATTGTCCACCAGGTGAATCTGGAGTATCTGGCGAAAGGCGCTTTTAGTCGTGAGGAAGAAGACGGTTCGACTGTTGTATATCCGGATACGTTGGTTGGTACTGATTCGCATACGACTATGATTAACGGGCTCGGCATCCTCGGATGGGGTGTTGGCGGTATTGAAGCCGAGGCAGCCATGTTGGGGCAACCTATATATATGCTGGTGCCCGAAGTGGTTGGTATGAAACTCACAGGAAAGCTCCGCGAAGGAATTACCGCTACTGATCTTACGCTCACCGTTACCCAAATGCTGCGCAAGCATGGTGTGGTCGGTAAGTTTGTAGAATTTTATGGGGATGGACTCAGCAATATGAGTCTGCCCGATCGTGCAACTATTGCTAATATGTCTCCCGAATACGGTGCTACCATGGGCTTTTTCCCGATGGATGATGAAGCTATGCGCTATATGCGACGAACCGGCCGTCCGAGAGAGCACGTGGAAATGGTTGAACGCTATATGAAAGAACAGGGGCTGTATCGCACGGATGATACTCCCGATCCGGAGTTTACGGATACCCTCGAGCTGGATTTAAGCGAGGTTGAAACATCATTAGCCGGACCTAAGCTTCCGCACGATCGTATCGCGCTGCCAAAAATGAAAGAGACGTTTGAGAGCAGTCTGACCAGTGATAACCCGACGATGGGATTCAACCTGGAGCAGGAGAAGCTTGCTAATAGGGGCACGTTTAAAAACGGGCAGGAAATTGAGATGAAGCACGGTGATGTCGTGATTGCTGCTATCACATCCTGCACAAATACCTCTAACCCGAGTGTGATGCTGGGCGCCGGAATTGTTGCGAAAAAGGCGCTGGAAAAAGGATTGAAGGTCCCGCCCTATGTGAAAACTTCACTGGCTCCTGGATCCCGTGTTGTTACGCAGTATCTCAATGAAGCCGGACTTACAGATTTTATGGATCGCCTCGGCTTTAACTTGGTCGGTTACGGATGTACAACCTGCATCGGTAACTCCGGTCCGCTGCCGCAGGCTGTCGAAAATGCCGTTAAAGAAGGCGATCTGATTGTCGCCGGTGTGCTATCCGGAAACAGAAACTTTGAGGGACGGATTCATCCCTATGTAAAAGCGAATTACCTGGCTTCACCGCCGTTGGTTGTGGCTTATGCGCTTGCGGGTACGGTGGATATCGACCTAGAACACGAGCCGCTCGGTAAAGATGAAGACGGCAATGATGTGTATCTGAAGGAAATCTGGCCGACATCAGAAGAAATCGCGGAACATCTGGATAATGCTATTCGTCCTGAGCTGTTTAAAGAGCAGTATGCTGATATATTTAAATCTGAAGAATGGGATGAAATTCCGGTCGGCGGTGGTGAGCTTTATGAGTGGAAAGATGAATCTACCTACATTCAGGAACCGCCGTTCTTTATGGATATGGGCGAAAATCCGGATCCTATCACATCAATAAATGGAGCTCGAGCACTGGTTAAAGTCGGTGATTCTATTACCACCGATCACATTTCTCCGGCCGGTAATATTCCTAAAGCTAGTCCGGCAGGAAAATATCTCATTGATCATGGTGTTGAGCCCAAAGATTACAACTCCTATGGTTCGCGTCGAGGAAACGATCGTGTAATGACCCGCGGTACTTTTGCCAACGTCCGATTTAAAAATCAGCTGGCGCCCGGTCGAGAAGGCGGTTATACCACCTACTTCCCGGATGATGAAGTGACTACGATTTACGATGCGGCGATGCGGTATAAAGACGATGATACTCCTTTGGTAGCGCTGGCCGGCAATCAGTACGGAACGGGCTCTTCAAGAGACTGGGCCGCAAAAGGCACAATTTTGCTGGGAGTCGAAGCAGTGATTGCGACTTCTTATGAGCGTATTCATAGATCTAACTTGGTTGTAATGGGCGTACTGCCGCTTCAGTTTAAAGAAGGGGAGTCGGCCGAATCCTTAGGACTCGATGGTTCTGAGAAGTTCGACATCCATTTGGATGATGAGCTAAAGCCAAGAGGTATTGTAAAGGTAGATGCCATGAAAGACGACGGCTCAACGATTTCTTTTGAGACGGTTTGTCGAATCGATACTCCGGTTGAGATAGATTACTATCGCAACGGAGGGATTTTACATTATGTTCTGAGAGAGTATCACCGCGCCGAAAAAAAGTTGCAGAACTAGTTTAAAATTAATTGATAGTTTTAAGGCCCGGCTTAATTAAGTCGGGCCTTTTTTTATGAACATTTGAATTTTTTAAACCTACTTTCAAATGAGCCGAAAAAATATTAAATAAAAGATTAGTCAATTTGTTAAATAGGTTTTCGAAGGGTAATCATGTCAGCAACGAAAAAGAGCCAATTGGCAGAACGGGTGCTTTATGATGAGCAGACGAGTAATAGTCTGCATCTTCTGCTTAAAAATATAAGCAGTATCAATCGAGCGGTAGAATTACAGTCGGTATTAAAAGAGAGCATTGAAGTAATTCAGAATGTGATGGATGTTGAGGCCAGTTCGCTTATGCTTCTCGATGAATCCACAGGTGAGTTAATAGTAAGTATGCCCACCGGACCGGTACAGAAAGAAATAGTGGGGGAGCGATTAAAAGAGGGGGAAGGTATCGGCGGCTGGGTGATCAAAAATAAAAAGCCCTACTATTCTAATGATCTGAAAACCAGCGATATTTTTGCAGGTGATCTGTCGGAGGATTTTACCAGCAGAAATATTATTTGCGTACCCTTATTTGATAAGGATAATAAGGTCTTTGGAGCTTTGCAGGCAATTAACCGTAGGGATGAACGGAACTTCGACGAACGCGATGTTTCTGTGTTTAAGGCTTTGGCTGATCATGTAGCCGTTGCTATCGAGCGAACGCGCGAGCTGGAAAAGGTTCAGAATCAAGTGAAAGAAAAAGAAATGCTGTTGACAGAAGTTCATCACCGGCTCAAGAATAATCTATCAACTATTACTGCGCTAATTGAGATGGAATTGTCTGATGTTGAGGACGAAGCAGCCGATCGCATCCTTCGGAAGACAGCATCCCGCATTAAATCGATGACGGAGGTGCATGACTTTCTTCACAACAACAGTTTG
Organism: uncultured Balneolaceae bacterium; assembly: GCA_964648635.1. GTDB lineage: Bacteria > Bacteroidota > Rhodothermia > Balneolales > Balneolaceae > Fodinibius. The sequence goes on from CAZYOD010000177.1 coordinate 4,948, forward strand.
GGCAACCAAATAGATCTCAAATCTTATATAGAACGGCTCGCAGAGAAGATTTCAAAAACTCTTTCCCACTCTTCGCAACAGGTCGAAGTTAAAGTTAAGGCAGAATCCATCCACATTGATACGGAGCGTGCCATGGGTTGCG
>CAZYOD010000178.1:0-5065 GCA_964648635.1 uncultured Balneolaceae bacterium
GACTTCGTCGACGCCTGGCACAAGGTCATGACGAACGACCGGTTCGACCTGGAGTAGAACGAACCGCGTTTTCCGACTCGCTCGCGGGCCCTCCGGGCCGGCTGCCCGGACACTGGACCGCATAGCACCGCTCACTCCGTCAGCAGTTCCACGTCCTCGCCGTCCACCACCGCGATGGCCCACCGACCGGCCAGTTCCGCGCCGTCCGGGAGGTGGATCTCCGGGACGAGCGGGTCCGGCACCGGGACGTACGCGTCGGCCTTCATCTCGCGAATCGAGTTGTAGACGCCCACCTCGCGGCCGTCCTTCGTGACGTGGATGCGCTTGTCCGACCCGCGGCGGTAGGCGTAGGGGAACGCCGCGGACTCGCTACGCTCGCCCGCGTGGTCCGTAACGAGTGACGGGACCGCCGTCGGGGCGGGACAGGCGAGGTCCGTGTAGGCGTCGAACGCGGCCTGCACCGTCCCGTCGGCCTCGAGGACGATGCGGGTGGCGTCGTCGCCGGTGATGCCGGCTTCCTCACGCGTCTCGCGCCAGACGAGGTCGCCGTCCGCGCGGATGGCCCCGAACCCCTCGGCTCCGACCCGGAGGCGGTCGGGGACGTGGTAGAAGGTGCGGTTCCCGTCGCCGTCGACGCTCTCGGCACCCGGTGGGTCCGTGAGGACCGCGTGGGCCTCGCGGGCCGTCTCCGGGTCCGCGGCGAGGAGGGCGAAGCGGCCACCCTTGGCGGCCGCCGCGACGGCGTCCACGACGACGGTGGGGTCCGCGCTCGGGAGTTCGTCGACGACCACCTCGCCCGTGCCGAACCGGGCCGACTCGCCGGTCGGCCGGAGGTGGAAGTCACCGGCCGCCCGGTCGCTCGGGCGGCTCGCGACGTACCCCTCGCGTTCGAAGTGGTCGGCGACGACGGCCGCGAGTCGTGGGGCGGCCTCGTGCCCCGTCCGCTCCCCGTCTCCCCCGTCCGCGTCGCTCGTGTCTGTCATCACCCCGTGTAGGTGTCGCACGGGCAAGTACCCCGCGCCGGCGGCAGTCGTGACACGCCATCACAACCCGCCCCAACGCACTTGTACTCCCACCGACACGGTCTGGTAGATGATCCCCTCTTCTGCCCCCCGCTGACGGGGGCCGTGCGCGGGTGCGGTGTCCGTCGGTACGAGCACCACTCGACAGCCGACGCGCCACCCACCGCACCCGCGTGCCGTGGGTGGCGAGAACCCACGAACCAGATGTCACGACGACTCACGCGGATGGACGGCGGTCGCGCCGTGCTGGCTGCACGCGACGCCGAGGAGGAACCGAACACGACCGAGCTCGCCCGACTGGCCGAGGCAGCGGGGTACGAACCCGTGGCGGCCGTCACCCAGCGGCGCCGGGAAGACCCCGGAACGTGGCTGGGGCGAGGAAAAGCGGAGACGCTGGCCGACCGGGTGGCAGGGACGGGTGCCGACGCCGTCGTGGTCGACGGCGGACTGACACCCGGGCAGCACGCGAACCTGCTCGAACGGCTCCCACCCGGCACGGAGCTGGTGGACCGCTACCGTCTCGTCCTCGGCATCTTCGCCGACGGGAGCGCGGACCGGCGGGCCGCGCTACAGGTCGAGGCGGCGACGTTGCGATACGAACTCCCGCGCCTGCGGCGAGCGACCGAGGAGTCGCTGCTCAACGAGGCGACGGAGAAGGGCTCGCCCGTGCTGGACGCCGAGCGACGTATCGACCGCATCGAGACGAAACTGGGGGCGCTGGCCGACGAGGCGGCCGAACGCCGTGCGGAGCGACGGGCGGCCGGCCTCGGACTGGTCACGCTGGCCGGCTACACGAACGCCGGGAAGACGACCCTGCTCCACCGGCTGGCCGACAGGCTCTCGGTCGGCGAGGAGGCCGGACACGCCGACGAGACGGACAGCACGCCCGTCGCGGACGACCTGTTCGTCACGCTGGAGACGACCACCCGTCGCGGGGAGGTGGCCGGTCGCCCGGCCGTCTTCACCGACACGGTCGGCCTGCTCGACGGGGTGCCACACGACCTGGTGGAGTCGTTCGGCACCACGCTCTCGGAGGTGTCGGGGGCGGACGTTCCCGTGCTGGTGGTGGACGCGAGCGACCCGGTCGGACGGGTGCGCGAGAAGGTCGGCGTGTCGCTCGACGCGCTGGCGGTGACCGACCCGCTCGTGGCGCTCAACAAGGTGGACGCGGTCGACCGCGCCGGGCTGACGGCCCGCCGCGAGGCTGTCGCCGACCTGCTCGGTGACGACGGGGAGACGGTCGCCGTGAGCGCCCACGACGGGACCGGTATCGACCGCTTGCGGGGGACCGTCGCCGAGCGACTGCCGACCGAGCGGGCGACGTTCCACCTGCCGAACGCCCCCGAGACGGAGTCGTTCCTCGCGTGGGCCCGTGAGCACGGTGCCTGCGAGGTCACCTACGAGGGCGAGTCGGTAGCCGTCGAGTTCGTCTCGCGGCCCGAGGTGGTCGCGGAGGCGAGCGGACGGGTGCCGACCGGACAGAGGTGACCGAGAGCGGAGCCCCACCAGCCGAGCGCTCGGTCACTCTGACCGTTCGTCGTCGATCAGCGACGAGACGATGAGTCGCTCGATGCCACGTCGAAGGAGACCGCTGGCCGCAGGTTGCGAGATGTCCAGGTCGGCGGCGACGTCGCCGAGCGTCGCGTCGCGTGGTTCCTCGAAGTACCCCGACTCGAAGGCGAGGAGGAGCGCTTCCCGCTGGCTGTCGGTCAACCCGGCGTCGGTATCGTCGAGCCCAGCGTACTCGTTCACGCGCAGGAGGTCGATGTCGACGTCGTTCTGTCGTGCGTACTCCCAGAGGTCGACCAGATCCGCTCGATCGGACATCCAGACCGTGAGGATCCAGGCGCTGCCGTCGTTCTCCATGTCGAGGATGACGCCGTTCGCGGCCGAGATGACTGGTGAGAGGATCTTCGCGTCGTCTGTGTACACGAAGCTGTAGATCGCTTTGTTGTCGCCGGTGTCGATGACACGTTCGAATTCGCCGATGGTACGATCGTTCCGTAACCCCTCTTCGAACTTGTGGAAATCAGCCGACTCGATGTGGTAGAAGAACTTTCCCGACGTCGGATCGGTGCCTGCCTCCGACACCGCCCTGACGTTCGAGCTTCGGTCGTGAGCGATGGTCTCCGTGAGCACGATGTCCGGATGCTCGACCCGGACGACCGCCTTGATGTCGGTCATTGTTCTGTAGGCCAGTGGGTCTCGTCTCGAACCGTCGACCGAGCGTCTCCGAGACGCGTGGTGGACGCTCGGTCGCGAGGCTCGCGACTGGGTCGTACGGTGGCTCCGTGGTGGCTTAATTGAGACGGTCGTTCCACCCCTCCGAGTACGGAGAGCCCACTCGATTCGTCACACTGCTCGTGTGTCAGGCGAGCCGCCCGGTCGGGAACGGACGGAGGCTCGCTTCCGAGTCGACCGGTTCGGCGTTCGGTGCCCTCGTTCGCCGCTCGCTCGACGTTTCAGCTGCGGGGGTCGAACAGCGTCGACCAGATTCGCTTCAGCGGACTGGACCCGGACGAGGGACTGACGCCGACGGGAAGGTAGAACTTCGATTCGGTCGCGCTGTCTAGGGCCGGGCCGCGGTTGCTCTGTGACATACAGATGAATGGAGGGCCCGTGTCCCCATCGGTCTGTAGCTTAACGGTATAATCCATTTATGTGGGGGCCAGAGAGTCCGTGCGTTCGAGCCCCCTCCACCGGAAGCCGAGGGGTGTCGACCACTTCCACCCCGGCTTGCCAAGGTTCTTAGCCGAAGGAGCACAAGCCTCGTCAACAGATGGCCATCGGGGACGACGCCGAACTCATCGACCGCTTCGAGGAGTTCTACCGCGACTACTACCGGAACGAGATCGGCGAACTCGCACAGAAGTACCCGAACGAACAGCGCTCGCTCTACCTCGACTGGAACGACCTCTACCGCTACGACCCGGACATCGCCGACGACCGTCGAGGCACGCACCGAAGCGCTGGAAGCGGTTCACGCCGAGTACGTGGCCCCCGACGACGAGTCCACGCCGGAGTCGGCGACTCGTGGAGCCGAGTCGGTCGACCTGGAGGACGAGGAACTGCTGCGGCGGGCCAAGGCGGCCGCCAACGGCGAGAAGTTCACCCGGCTCTGGCAGGGGACCACGCGCGGGTACGAGAGGGCGACCGAGACCATCCAGGCTCGGCTGGCAGCCCTCGAGACGGAACTGGACCGGCTCGAGCGGGAGAACGACCGCCTCCGGGAGGCGCTGGCCGAGGCCCGTGAGCAGCGTCTGGCCCCCGACGCCGAAGCGGACGGTGTCGAGGCGTCTCCGAGTGGCTCCGGAATCGACATCGTCGACCGGGTCCGCCGGTGGCTCGAGACGGGCACCGAGTGACCCTGTCGACGTCGTTCCCTGCTGATACATCCCTCCTGCCGGGTACTGGCCTCTGTATCACTGGCTCTGGTGAACCTCTCACCAACTGACTGAAACGGCGTGCGAGCTATAGAGACCGAGTTCAGCGTCCCTCGTGTCCCTCTACAGAACTGAACTGACCGCTCGAACGTGGTTCCACCTCCCGGCATTCGCTCTCGGCCATACCGGGAGAAATTATGTCTGAAGTGTTATTTACAATATATTTATATATAAATGGAGCGATGTAGTAGCGTGACTGAAAATACGACGACCCGAAACGAGCTCTCGCGGCGAGCCGTCCTCCGAAGGGGTGCTGTCCTCTCGACGACTCTCGGACTAGCCTTGGCGGCTACGCCGGGCCAGGTCGCGGCGATGAACAAAGCGGAGCTGATCGAGTCGATGGCGCCGAGGTCGAGACGGCCCTCGCCGCGTTCATCGACGCGACCACGAAGGCACTGCAGGAATGGAGCAGCGTCGCACTGGCTGGATTCGGATCGTTCAGCGTCTCGAAGCGTGCGAAACGGGGGCGCGGTATCGGGTCGGCGGGCGAGTCGCCGGTTGCCTTCGATGCGTGCCCGGAATTCGCTGCGGGACTCGATCTGATTCCCGGCAAAGGTGACGAACGGCGCACAGGTACCGGTTCCCGGTGTCACAAGGCGG
>CAZYOD010000179.1:0-5051 GCA_964648635.1 uncultured Balneolaceae bacterium
ATATAGCCCATCGATTATCATCTAGTTGAATAAAATCATAATAGTCTCCGCCGACGGAATGGGCTGTGATGTTTCTTCCACATAAACTGTATTGCTTAATATCGGGTTGTTCTTTAGGTAATAATTGTTTCTGGATTTTACCAGCCAGTTCCACTTCTCGCCTCATCTTTTTCAGAGCCTGCTCTTCTTCATGCAGACGAGCATTTTCAACAACTTGTGCTGATTGAGAGCCAATAATAGAGAGAAGTCGTTCATCATCCTTAGTAAAGCCTTCTTGCTCTTTTTTATTATATAGAGTTAAAATTCCGATTAGCTTAGAGCGGTTCATTAATGGAGCGGACAATATGGAATATATAGATTCCTCCCACTCTACATTTTGAAAACGGGAATCATTGGCAGGATCATTTATAAGCAGCGGTTTTTTGTTGATTTGCATCCATCCCAACAGGTTCTGATTGAGATGCAGCGGGGCATGATTCTTCGAGCTTACCATGCTTCTAACCAGCGTTTTGCCGGGATCATCCTTATTTTCATCCACCAGTGTAATATCACCCTGTTCAGCTCCGATAGAACGGATAGAACGATGAATAATAGTACGCATAATCTTTTCACTATCCACGCTACCACTGATAGCAAGGGAAAGATCATTTAAAGTGGACAGTTCATCGACTGCACTCCGAAGTCTTTTATTTTTTTCAGTTAGCTTTCGTACTTTTTGCTTTAGATCCTCAACTTCTTTATTTGTTTTATCCAACGCCACTGGATCCCTCTCTTTTAATTCAACTTTTTAAGTATACGAAAGTAAGTATAGTGGTAAAGTTTACACTAATCCCCTCCGATACAATTTACAACTTTTCATTTATTCTATTTAAATTCAAAACAGATTAAATTTATTTGTGAGGATTATGGTTTTCAGCGGTCATGCCATGTTAAGTAAGAGAGATGCACCAATAACTTGAAGGGGGGAGGGCTGACTGATACACAGCTACTGACACTCACTTAATCATCGTCTTAAATAAAGAGGGACTATTATGAATTATGATATCAATGAACAATACAATTGTGTTGTAATCGAACTTAACGGTAAAGTGATGGGAGGACCTGATGCTAAAACGTTTAGAAAAGATTTAGACAAGTTAATAGAAGAGGATAAGAAAAACGTAGTTGTAAATTTAAGTAATGTAAAGTTTATGAACTCCTCAGGATTGGGGATTCTAATAGGAGGATTAAAAAAGATGAATAAAGCAGGCGGAGATTTAAAAATATGTGGGGCCACAGATAGAGTAGAGAGCCTCCTTATGGTGTCACAGCTGACGAAAATTTTTGATGATTATGATACGCTTGATGAGGCACTGGCTTCCTATCAATAAAAACCAAAACAGTTATATTCTTGTCATTTGAAAAAAGAGCTATCCGAGTTACTTAGCTCATCTGCGTATTTACACGAGGTATTCGATATGGTTTCTAAAATAAAAGGGTGGAGAAATCCACCCTTCACTAATCAATTATTGGCTATAATATTCTTACCTCTGTAGCAACCACAATCTTTGTATCTGCTCTCCCGGATTTTGCGCCCTTCCTGACTGAAAGTATATCCCATTTTCATTCCAGTATGGCCAAGAATCCCATGATTCCAATTCCGTGATCTGTGTCTTTGAGGATCCATTAGTGTCCATAGACCAAACATTATAATCATCACCAGCTTGCCCTCCTCGGCTTTCATTTGATACAAAGACAATTTTTTTTCCATTATAAGAGTAAGAGGGAATACCCTCATAAATATCAGACGTACTTGTAAGTTGAGTCAAATTCCTGCCGTTGGCATTAACTTTCCAAATGTTTCCCTCATGCTCGAAAACAATTCGTTTCCCGTCAGGCGACCAACGCGGATATATTCCTTCCCGCAATTGCATTAACTCGCCACCATCTATGTTTGATGTCCAAATTAATGGCTTAGTTCGTTCATTAGTCCTCTGAAGACTAAAAAACACTAACTTCCCATCACTAGATACATCCGGACCAAAATCAATACCTCCGCTACCAGGAATACTCAATTTTCCTCCCGCCCCATCACTTCTGACTCTCCAGAGATTTCCTTCAGAACTGTACACGATATATTTGCCGTCTGGCGTAAAAGATGGGGATGTATAATCACTAGAACCACCTGAGGTAATTTTTGTTGCTGAGCCGTTACCATCGGCAGGGATTTTCCATAGTTGTAAAAGGCCGTCTCCCCCCTCCGCCTGGCTACCTGAATAAACAATTACACTGTCGTTGGGAGAAACTGCAAACTTATACTTTACGTCAATTGGTTTAGAACTAACGCGCTGTAATTGACCCCTTACCGAAGGTTCATCAATTTCACTGGTAAAACCATCATCCCCGGCTTCAATTGCGCTATTTTTTGTTGTGGAACAACTGAATAATAGTATTGATAAAATAATAAATGATATTACTGTCTTCATGAACACCCCTATTTGATTAAACGTTTAATAGCCAACTATTTAATTAAAAACTATCTTCTTTTCAAAAAAAAGCAGTGTCTGTATTTGACGCGGGATTATGCGATCTTTCTATCATTCTCATTTCTCAGACCCTGCTATGACTATGCTAACCCTTAACCTAGTTGATATTGTTCGAAAATTTGGTGTGACTCGTGCTTGGAATTCTAGGTGTCATCTTAGGAACTGATTGCCCTCTTCTTTATATATCATATATTGTCCATAGAGTAATCAGTATCTTTTGCCATAATAAGAGTTCTGCATCTTTAATAATTTTACAATTTTATCACTCAATCCTGGAATCTCGCGTAGTATTAGTAGAAATCTTATCCTCAAGATCTGCCCCTGCCCTGCTTTGTTTATTTTTGATGAGTTTGAAACCTCTGGATATTACTATCATCTAATTTTACTTGTTTTAAATAGCTCTAAAGCTTTTGTAGTCACTGCTAGAAACACCCAACTTGTTAAAAGCTGCTCAACGGACAACTAAATTTGAGGGAACCTCTAAATCAAAAAAGCTGGAAGTAGAATGGCAGGAAATAAAAAAGGCCTCATCTTTAAAAGATGAAGCCTTATTGCTCCCCGGGTAGGATTCGAACCTACGACCCATCGGTTAACAGCCGATTGCTCTGCCGCTGAGCTACCGAGGAATATAACTCCTTTGAATTTCAACCGTTTCAAAGAGAGCACAAATATAACAGATTGAGGCGATTTAAGTCAAGAACTTTTTAGGCTTTTTTGTATTTAACTTTTTCCAGGATTAATCCTTTAGCCGCAGCGCCGTGACCGTTCTTTTGCTTGCTCGGCTCATCAATCATTTTTATAAACTCATCAGCGGTTCGTTTGCCCTGGCCTACCTTAATCATCGTGCCAACAAGTCTGCGCACCATGTGGCGTACAAATCGGTTTGCCTCGATATGATAGATTAACAGCTGGCCATCGTCAGTAAATTTTGAACAGCTCACCTCACAGACCGAATCGGGATTCTCATTATCGGGCTTGGTAAAACTGTCGAAATTATGCGTGCCTTTAATTTTCTGTGCGCAGAGATGCATTGCATCCAAATCGAGATCTCCCAGTACCATTTCGGAAGTCAATCGATGCAACGGTACACGTCGTCGAGAAATCTGATAACGATACCGACGTGAAACAGCGTGAAAACGTGCGTGAAAATCAGCCTTAACTTCTTGGATATCCCAAACCGATATATCTTCGGGCAACACTCCAAGTAATGCATACAGCAGCCGATCACGATCGAGTTCATCTGGGAAATCAAAATGCGCCACCTGCTCCTCTGCATGGACTCCGCTGTCCGTACGTCCCTGCCCTATTATATCAACCTGTTGAGGTAAAATACGCGATAAAGCTTTTTCAATTTCTTCTTCAACCGTATTACTGTTGGGTTGCTTCTGCCATCCGCTGTAGTTAGTACCATCAAATTCAATAGAAATTTTATATCGGGGCATAAATCAAAACTGGATTTTGACATTTGCAACCACGTAATGATGCCCCCAGCCGGGAACCATCGACTTCAGAAATGCCACTTTGGAATCCGGTAAACCAGGTTCAGTCGTAGATAAATCCTGTGAAGCAGTCTCGGAGCCCCTCATAAAAAAGAATAACAGAGAGAGGATCCACTTCATGGCCAGATATAATTTAGTTAGGATTTCTTGCGTTCCCGATCCCAATGTCGGAAAATGGAAACGCTAAATCCAGCCATCAGCAAGAAAGTTCCCAGCCAAACAATAGAGATAAACGGCTTTTCCTCGGCTACTAACAGTACCCATTGCTCCTCCACGGTTTCATCTATACCGCGGATGGTAAGCTCGATAGCGCCGTTGGTGGGATCTACACTGGTAAACTGTATTGAAGCATCATAGCCGGGAATCGATGTCGGAGGTGAGTACGACCAGTTTTCACCATTTTCAATATAGACCGAGAACAGCGGATTCAGCCGCGTTGAACTGTCGCTACCACGTTGTGTAAGCTCAAGATTAGCCCGAATAGCAACCACCGTACTGTCGGCAATCTCACCTTCATCTAGCTCGTTGTAGCCTAGAAAATTGAGATCAAACTCACCTACCGCAATCGTTTGTCCTCGCTGGATGGATACCTTCTGCTCTTTTGTTGTATCCTGCTCCATAGAAGCGGGCTGAGTTTCATTTGCCCGTTCCTTTGCCTGTTCATTTCTACGCTCCACATACGAGCTTCCCGCAACATATAGATAGATATCGCTCAGCCAACCCGTCCGTACATCGGGATCGACCGACCACTGTATATCGGATGCCGAAGAAGATGACAGCATCGGATACACCTGAGGATTTAAAACAAATTGATTGCCTTCTCCATCTACAGGCTCAAACCTAATGCGGTACTGCTGTTGGCCGGGACGTTCCTGATTTTTCAACGTGTAGCCATCAAAAGTAACCTTATATTTATCTCCGATCACTTTTGGCTGATCCAGTTTAAGCTCCAAAAAGTTAACCTTTTGAGTCTTTTGGAATCCCTGCTCATCGGTAATCTCTCCCCGCTCTATGGCAGCGTTATAAT
>CAZYOD010000180.1:0-1962 GCA_964648635.1 uncultured Balneolaceae bacterium
GGAAATGTTGCCTATATCGTCGACCGCGCCATTATCATTCGTAATGACGATGGGGAACCTATTCGCATGGTAGGGGCTATGGATGATATTACCGAACGTAGGGAAACCGAAATTAAGCTGCGTAAATCCGAGGAAAAATATCGTCATCTGTTTAAAAATAATCCTGAACCTATGTGGATATATAATCCGGATACGCTCGGCTTTGTGGAAGTGAATGAAGCTGCCATAAATCATTATGGCTATACCGAAAAAGAATTTATGAATATGACTCTTCTGGATTTACGTCCAACCGAAGATGATCAAACCATTAAGAAAAATGCGGGGCAAAGTCGCGGTTCAACATCCTATTCCGAAGAATGGGTGCATCTTAAAAAAGATGGGAATAAAATAGATGTGGCGGTGTCTGCAGCAGACGTTCAATACGACGAGAATAATATATACCGGCTGGTCTTGATCAATGACATTACAGAGCAAAAACGGATGCAGGAAAAAATAATCCAGTCGGTTTTAGAAGGTGAAGATCGCGAGAGAAAACGCGTTGCCCACGAATTACACGACGGACTTGGTCAGTATTTGGTTGCTGCACATATGAATTTTCAATCCGTCAAACCCCACACCGATAACCTTGCTGACAAACGCAGTAAGCAATTTTCAACCGGGGTTTCATTGCTAAAAAATGCGCTTTCCGAAACACGGACTATTGCCCATAACCTAATGCCTAAAGCTATTGATGATTACGGACTCATTACGACGCTGAAAAATACTATTCAGGACTTTGAAAAAAGTACTGATGTCACTTTTCAGTTCGACCATAACTGCGAAAATATTTCGCTCAAAAACCAAGTAGAAATAAATTTATATCGCATCTGCCAGGAGATTCTTTCCAATGCCATCCGACACTCGGAATGCTCTACCATCTCTATCCTTTTGCAAATCAAGGAAGACACGCTTACACTCATAATTAAAGATGACGGCATTGGCGCCGAACTAGATGAATCAAAAGAAGAAAAGGGATTGGGTCTGCGGAGTATAAAAACCAGGGTCCAAAACCTTAAAGGAGACCTGAACATTTTTTCAGAACCGGGTGAAGGCATGAAAATAAAGGTCACAGTACCCGATGCTAATTCCCTTTTAATTAACCAGCGTACAAATGGCCAAGATTAACATATTACTGGTAGATGACCACGACATCGTTCGCGACGGCATTATAGCCCTCTTAGAAGATGAAGTAGGTTTTAATATTATCGATGAAGCCGAAACCGGGAAAGAGGCGTTGGAATGTTGTGAAAATTACGGCGGCGACATCGATCTATTAATTATGGACATCAATATGCCGGTGATGGATGGTATTGAAGCTACCCAACGGATCAACGAAGATTATCCCGATATAAAAATACTGGCGCTTACCATGATGGATGAAGACCAGCATATTCGCCAGATGATCGAGGCGGGTGCGTCTGGATATATTATGAAAAGCTCAGATAAGCTGGAACTTGTGGATGCTATTACCACGATTCTCGACGGCAAGCACTATTTTAGTGACGATGCTACTCAACGGGTAATGATGGATCTGGTGCAAGGAACGGACAAATCAAACTCCACAGATCCTGCCAAACTTACCGATCGCGAAATTGAAGTTTTAGAACTTATTGTAAAAGAAAACACCAATCAACAGATTGCCGAACAGCTTTATATCAGCACGCGAACCGTGGATGCCCACCGAAGAAACCTGCTGCAAAAAACAGGGGCAAAAAATACCGCGGGACTGGTAACCTATGCTATCAAACACAATTTAGTGGATATTGATTAGTATAATCTCCCTCTCCTGAACTTCGCACAACTACTTTTATTCGCCCGCCCTTATTATTTGTCTTCTCTTTCTACCAAATAGGTGTTTTCACCTATTCCCGATTTAAGTCTTTTACGTCATATCCTATGTATGCTAAAAACAGTAGATTTTTA
>CAZYOD010000180.1:2062-5020 GCA_964648635.1 uncultured Balneolaceae bacterium
CTCTCTTCGTATGACAAAGAATTACTGATTGAGCCTCTCCTGCAGGCGGGCGCTCGAGGCTACCTGAAAAACGGTTCTTCAGAAAAAACTCTCATTTCTGCCGTAAAGTCGATTGCTGAAGGTAAAAAAATCATCATCACAGAAAACACTTAATTGTTTATCGGTTTTTAGCAGTAGCAGTAATTTAGGTTTTTCACGTGTTACTTGTCCGCATCGGATTGATGATAATAGTCATCACATAATCATCGATACCGAACACTATGACAGACCTAAAAAATTCACCTTCCGAAACGCACACAAAACTGTTACTTGATAGCCTTCATGCTCATATCGCAATTATAAATCGTGAGGGCACAATCATTGAAACCAACACAGCCTGGAAATCCTTTTCAGATCAGGAAGCATCAATAATGCGATCCGGAGTTGGAACCAACTATTTTACTGTCCTCCAAAAGTCAGTGGAATTGGGTAACGACTTTGCTCTTAAATATATACTGGGATTAAAGAATGTCTTAAATGGCAAAAAGGAATCATTTTCCATGACTTATTCCATGCAGTCTTCGACTAACTCGTACTGGTTTAAGTTAAACGTACGGCCCTGCAACGAAGACGGTCAACAGTTTATGATGATCCACGAGGATATTAGTTCATCGATGAAAGCAAGATATCAGCAGAAAGAAAAAAATGACCGCTACCAGGTTAAGTTTGAGCAAAGTTCGGAAGGGATTCTAATAACTGACGGCAATGGGGATATTTTGGATGCTAACCCTGCTGCGAGTGATATTCTCGGGTGGACACACGCCCAAATTCTTGACAGCGATATGAAATCTATTTTAAATGTTGAAGATCCAACCTATAGAGATGCGCTTCAGGAGCGTGATAAAAGAGATACTTATCAGCTTGAAATGGATATCTTTCATAAAAATGGATCTGTTATCCCCACGGAAATATCATCTCGATTGTATCGTAATCCTGAAGGAAAATTAAGAGCACTTGTCAGTTTCCGGGATATAAGCCGTCGAAAAGAGGTTGAGCAAGACCTGATCAAAACAGAGCATTTTACGAAATCGGCACTGGGTAGTATTCCGGGCATCTTTTTTGTGTTGGACCGAAACATGAACCTGGTCCGTTGGAATGAAAACATGGTAACAAATCTTGGTTATACGGCGGACGAACTCTCCTCAAAGAAAGCGCTTGATTTTATTGTAAATGAACGAAAATCAAGTGTCCGAAAAAAAATTAAACAGTGCATAGAGACCGGAGAAGTATCCACCGAAACCAAAATGAATTCCAAAGAACGAGGGGTTCGGGATTATTTTATCCATGCCAAGCGATTTACCGAAGAAGGTAATGTTTATATAGTAGGTACCGGCATTGACATCACCGAAAATAAAGCGGTAGAGCTCGAAAACCAGAAAAATCAACTTATGATGGAGCAGCTTTTTGAAAATGCTCCCGTGGGAATTGCCATTGTTGACACAGATAACAATATCCGGCAGATCAACGAAAGCTTCGAAGAAATTTTTGAATACGATAAAACGGAAGTAACCGGCCGTAATATTAATAAGCTTCTGGCTCCAACAGGAAAACAAGATGAAGCTGAAGCTATGTCTTTTGCAACGAAAGAGGGACAAAGCCTGCAGACGGAAACCGTGCGGCTCACTAAAAATGAGGAGGAAGTGCCGGTACTTGTCGGTAGCGTGCCAGTTAAAATGAACAGTAAAACAATTGCCCTTTATGGAATTTATGTGGATATCTCTCACCAGCACGAATATCAGCAAAAGCTTAAGCACGCGCTTCACGAAAAAGAAACGTTGTTGGCGGAGCTCCATCATCGAGTAAAAAACAACCTCGCTCTTATCAACAGCTTACTGGAGCTGCAACTTTTTAATACGGAAAACCCCGAGCTGAAAGAAGAGTTCGAAAACATCCAAAATCGAATTATGACAATCGCCTCTATTCACGAGGTACTATATCAAAACGGAAATTTAACGCGTATTCCATTTGACAATTTCTTACAGGAAATTGTTTCCACTGCCTCATCCAAAAAACAAACGGACACTTTGAATTTTAACATTCAGACCGGAGACAGTGTGTCCTTAGATATCAACCAATCCATCCCCTGCGGCTTACTACTGAATGAACTGCTTGCCCTTATTGCAACCAATGAATCAGGCTGCAACACTGATGTTAATATTAAGCTGCGCGAGTACGGCAAAAAAGTACACCTTATTCTAGAAGGAGAAAATTTTATTAATAATCCCCTTGAACTTCGTAACAAAAGTTCACTGCACAATATATTAGTGGAAACTCTTGTAATGCAGTTGAACGGCACGCTGATTTGGCCAAACGATTCCGGAGATTATCAAAAATTTGAGCTTATGTTTACCAAAGAGAGCATTCATAGTCCTGCCAAAAAACTGATTGAAGACACCTAAAGAAAATCTCTCTTTGTTAATTCTTTTCCACGTTTAAAAATCGAGCATTGATCGCTACCACCACCGTACTCATCGACATCAAAACAGCACCTACAGCAGGACTCAGTATAATACCGGCCCAAGCAAGCACACCAGCGGCCAGCGGTATGGCCACAATGTTGTAGCCGCTGGCCCACCACAGATTTTGCACCATCTTTCGGTAGGTAGCTTTTGCCAGCAGTACCGCCATTACCACATCATTGGGATTGTTTTTAACCAATATCAGATCCGCGGTTTCCACCGCGACATCAGACCCCGCGCCGATGGCAATTCCTACATCAGCCTGCGCTAATGCCGGAGCATCATTCACCCCGTCACCAACCATCGCCACCGTCAACCCACGATTTTGTACCTCTTTAACTTTGTCTGATTTTTCATCCGGCAGCACTTCCGCAAAGTAATCTTCGAGTCCCAATTCACCGGCCACATATTCAGCCACCTGCTGATTGTCGCCGGTAAGCATCATACAGTGAATGCCCGC
>CAZYOD010000181.1:0-506 GCA_964648635.1 uncultured Balneolaceae bacterium
ATCTGTATTATCAAATCACAATGTTCTATCAATATCAAAAAATATGGCCTAAATATTTTAGGTGTCGCACATAACAGCAGCTTAACGGCACTTAAATTATTTCTAAGTGATTATCCTTTCTCCTTCATTTCAAAACCTATAGACTAATTACACACCAT
Organism: uncultured Balneolaceae bacterium; assembly: GCA_964648635.1. GTDB lineage: Bacteria > Bacteroidota > Rhodothermia > Balneolales > Balneolaceae > Fodinibius. The sequence continues at coordinate 159 of CAZYOD010000181.1, forward strand.
TTTAGCACCTATCTTGACAATCTTATTATATCGCTTTTTATACCCTCACAACCGAATTCATATTATAAAGTTACAGTTACGACTCTAAGTTGTTGCCGGCCAATGGTTATAAGGAAATATTGTCTGACGTTATAATTGTAACCCCTCCTTTATGACAAATTGCCGGAAATTGTATCTTTTTGCAGTCATTTCATTTTTGGGTGTCACTATAAGGCCTCCCTAATCCTTTAAAAAATTTCGAACTGTTACCCCTTAAAATTTTTGTCTTTTGTCATTCGCTTCCCCTCCAGGAACCAGAAATATATCAACTCTATAATCACTATGAATTCACTATAATCTTTCTCCGAT
>CAZYOD010000181.1:516-4934 GCA_964648635.1 uncultured Balneolaceae bacterium
TCCGATTTGAACCACTCATTTTGGATGCGATCCTTTCCCCTTCCCCACTAAAATTCAAAAGTTTTTTACTTTGAAGATGAGATTAACCCTTACCCTTTTATGCAAAGTTTTATCTATTAATGAGGGTAATTGAAGAGCAAAAAAATGGATCTTATAAGACCAAGTATTCTGTTTTCAAACTTCCCTTATTTTTTTGTTACTATAGTGAAAACTATGGCAGCACAGCAACGAAAAAAATAACACCAGCAGCCATGATTTTTTTATAATTTTATTCCAAACTTTATGGATTACCAGCAGCTTACCGAACAGTATCATCTGCCTGTTTATAACCGCTATCCTATTACCCTCACCAAAGGAAAAGGCGCATACGTCTGGGATGATCAAGGCAATAAATACCTGGATGCTTTGGCCGGTATTGCGGTGAACAGTTTGGGGCATTGTCATCCCAATGTTGTGGATGCCGTTCAGCATCAGGTTAAAGAACTGATGCATATTTCCAACTTTTATTACAGCAAACCTCAAGCCCAACTACTGGAATTGTTGTCTGACATATCCGGACTTGAAAAAGGTTTTATCTGCAACAGCGGCGGTGAAGCGATGGAAGCCTGCATTAAGGCTGCACGCAAATATGGGCGGGCTCATCAGAAGAAGGGCTCGCTGTTGACAGTCAGCAATGCATTTCACGGGCGTACTATGGGGACTATCTCTATGGGCATGGCCAAGTATGCCAAAGGCTACGATCCGCTCTTAGGAGGCTTTCAACAGATCGAAATGAATGATATTTCGGCTCTTAAAGCAGATTTTAATGACAAGACGCTGGGAATTGTAATTGAGACCATCCAGGGATCCGGGGGACTGCATATAGCTTCCCAAGAATTTATGGGTACTATTCAAGAACTTTGCACTCAACATAACGCCCTGCTTATCATCGATGAGGTACAAACGGGAATCGGGCGCACCGGGAAGACGTTTGGCTTTGAGCATTACGGCGTGCGGCCAGATATCATCGGGATGGCCAAAGCTATGGGCGGCGGATTTCCCATTGGCGCGATGGTTTGCCGGGATAAGGTAGCGGAGACCATGAGCTACGGCGATCACGGCAGTACGTACGGCGGCAATCCACTGGCTTGTGCAGCCTCACTTGCTGCTTTAAGAACAGTTATTGATGATAAGCTTACCGACCAGGTCGAACAAAAAGGTTTTTTCTTACGACAGCAAATTGCTGAACGTACCTCTGATCTGGATGAGGTCGTCGATATTCGCGGTCGCGGTTTGATGATCGGAGTTGAGCTGTCATTTGAAGGGCGCCCGGTGGTGGAAGAGATGATGCATCAGGGGGTTTTATCAAACTGTACGCAGGGCAATGTGATGCGATTGGTGCCGCCGCTAATCACTACTGAAAAAGATTTGACAACTCTTGCTGAGGTACTGACGGCAGCTATCAGAAAAAATATACCGGCAAGGAAAACAAATTAGTTTTTCTTTTGTTATAGTAACTAAATTCAATGGACATCACCGCTTGAATTCATCCGCTACATACAGCTTTACTTTCGGGATACTAATTTGGTGCCTGATGGTCACGGTTTCTGCATCAGCCCAAGAAACCGATACAACCTCTGTTATAATTGAGGATGGTCGTGAAGCTCAACGAGACTTGAACTTTGAGCGACGATTTGACCGCTCGGTAACCGGCGGATCGATGACAGAAATGGGTACCTATTCTATACCGAATGAAACGCAATACTATCACGCCCCTTTCGAAGGACAAGAAAGTCTTGATCGCGCGGTTGAAGCTTATCTTCAGGAAATGGAAAATCGGATGGGCGAAAATTGGTACTGGCAGTTTTTAAAAGCTGTGAGTCCGTATATAAAATTGCACCTCGGTGTTAGCGACTTTAACACCTTACAATTTGTGGACCGGGACAATCCGCTTTTCAGATCCTACAACAGCGATGAAAAAAGACAATAGCTAATCGAATAGAGAACGAAAAGCTGTTTTAACTTTTTTCAGATCTTCATCGCTGGTTTGAAAATGAAAGGTCGCCCGCAACGTTTGTGGTCCAAATGGAACAGCCTTGACCCCCTCTCCTGTCAGTCTCTCCACTGCTTCTTGGGCCGATATATTTTTTACATCGAAAATTAAAATATTCGTTTCCACTGATTCCATGTCAATTGCAAGGTTTTTACACTCTTGGATTGTTTCCGCCAATTCACGAGCACGCCGGTGGTCTTCCTTTAACAGTGGATAGTGATTATCGATCGCATAATCAGCGGCTGCGGCAAGAATCCCAATCTGACGCATTCCTCCGCCCCACATTTTGCGCATACGGCGTGCTTGGCTGATATTTTCTTCGGAGGACAGAATCATCGATCCCACCGGAGCTCCCAATCCTTTGCTGAAACAAACCGAAAGCGTATCAGCAACTGTGCCAAAATACTTCGGGTCAATTTGCGTTGCCGTCATGGCGTTCCAAATACGGGCACCGTCCAGATGAACCGACAGACCGTAACTATCGGCGAAATCGCGGATTTCCTTCAGTTCCTGCTCAGAATAACAACAGCCACCGCCTTTATTGGTAGAATTTTCGATTGCGATGACCTTGGTTCGCGGCTCCCAATCATATGCCCCGCGAACAGTATCCTCCAACAGTTCTGCAGATAATTTTCCTTTATGTCCGTTGAGGGTATTAAGCTGCACCGAAGACAGGTGCGCGGCCGCTGTGGACTCGTAATTAAAAATGTGTCCCGTTTTATCGATCAGAATTTCATCGCCCTGTTCAGTAAGCACATTGACGGCAAGCTGGTTTGCCATGGTGCCGCTGGGAGTAAATAATCCAGCCTCGAAACCAAATAATTCTGCTACTTTCGTTTCCAGAGCATTTACTGTGGGATCCTCAGCGAATACGTCATCTCCCACTTCTGCCTCTGCCATTACTTTTCGCATTTCGGGAGTGGGGGTTGTTACCGTATCACTTCGCAGGTCTATCATTAAACAAGTAGAAAATTATTTCGAATTAAATTTTTAATAAATTGATCACTTCGTTTCATCCATAATGCTATGAAAACTGCCGGTATCAATATTGGTACCACATACAATAATTCCAACATTTTTTCCGGTTATCCTATCCGCAAGCGGACCACCGGCCGCTGCCAAAGCTGAAGCTCCTGCCGGTTCTACGGCCAGTTTCAACTCTTCGAATATGGTGCGCATCATCCGGACCATCTGCCGATCGGTAATAGTTACTACGTCATCCACAAAACGTTGGCACAATTCAAAACTATAGGGAGCCGCGTGCGGAGCGCCCAAGCTGTCCGCGATGGTGTCCACATTATCAATTTCGACCGGCTCACCGGCTGCGCGACTTTTGCTCATGCTGTCGGCTCCGTTGGGCTCCACACCATACACTTTACAATCGGAAACCGACTGCTTGATTGCCGTGGCAATTCCGGCACATAACCCTCCGCCACCAATAGGCACAATTACCGCATCCAGATCGGTGACATCCTCGGAAAGTTCCAACCCTACAGTTGCCGTCCCGAGGGCTGTTAAAGCTCCTTCAAATGGATGAATAAAGGCGCGATTTTCCTGCTCTTCAATCTCCTTCACGCGTTGAAAAGCAATATGAACGTCATCTACCAGCTCGACATCGGCACCGTAAGATTTGCATTTCTCCACCCGGAAAGGGTTCGCGGTTTTAGGCATCACTACTTTGGCCGTGGTGCCGAGCGACCGAGCGGCATAAGCCACAGCAATGGCGTGATTTCCGGCACTGACGGCCGTGACTCCGTTTTTGAGTTGCTCCTTTGATAACCCTAGCATATTCATCAATGCTCCGCGGGGCTTAAAGCTCCCGGCATATTGGAAGAGCTCCAGCTTTAAAAACAAGTTTGTTTCTTCGTCCAACAGCTGATCTTTGACATCACTTTGCCACTGCCAAACGGGAGTGCGACGAACCCGGTTCCCCAGCTTTTCCCGAGCTTGTTCGATCTCTTGCAATGTGGGAATTTCAATCGTTTTCATAGGAAATTATTTCTCTCAGTTCCTGATTAAACATCAATTTCGGATTTTTTACTAATCTCTTTCATTCTTTATCCAGAATGAGAACTACACATTTAAAATTTTCATAACAAGTAAATGTTAAGAGGTTCACAAATAATAAGAAAATGACAGAAATGGAAGCGGCGCAAATTTTTTTTACAGGATACGCGACTACAACTATAGTTACCACCCTATCAGAAAGATATTAGCCCGGCAGGTCGGACAAGCTGCCCCACTTACTCATCATTTTTTGAGCTGAAGCTATGTTTGATACATATACGCTTTCCAAGCCTGTCCCATCTACCCCATTATTTCATTTTTCCGGAAAGTTGTTAGTTTGCAAGAAAGTAACTTGGCATTCTTGAGGATCAAATGAGTA
>CAZYOD010000182.1:0-4841 GCA_964648635.1 uncultured Balneolaceae bacterium
TAGTTAATGACGAACTCTATACTTTAGACAAGCGCCAAGGGAAAAATGTTACAGGGAGCTAGCTTCCTGTAACTCGATGTATTTTTCCATCATGAATAAACTTAATAAAGAGGAACAGGGTAGTTGTACCACCTCTATAGGTGGCGGAGTGATCTTAATTGGAGGGATAGTTCTTTTGGCATGGTGGGGAAATTTAGCACCCTATTATTATAATAGGCTTGTTTCTAATACTCTTGATACCACTTCATTTTTTGCTAAAAGCTAGATATTTGTACCATAAATATTAAGACTTGCAAGCATGGACTTACAAGGATTTGAGTGCCCAAGAAAGGACTCGAACCTTCACGGGGAAAACCCCACATGCTCCTGAAGCATGCGCGTCTACCAATTCCGCCACTTGGGCTTTTGGAGCACCAAATATAGCGGTTTTAACTTTTATATTGAAACGTTTATCTCTGAAAAATGCTCCGGCAAAAATCGCGAATGAGCGCAAAGTTTAGAGGCTAATCGTCGTCGGTTTCAAACTCCCACTCATAATCTCTGTTGAGGGCATTTCCCGCTACATCGGTAATTCCCGTGATGAGCCTGGCCGTATAGTCCTCTTCCTTGCGCAGTTTGCTCTCGGGATCTATACTGATAATATTATCCGAATAGCTTATCGTGGCTTTGACCTCACGCGGTCCCCTGAGAAATCGTTGGCGTTCCAAAATGACCGTCTCACCACTCACGGTAGCAGGGTCCAGCGGTTCGTTAAATTCAGCGGTTATTGTCACATTTCGGGAAACATCATCTTCATCATTACGCGGATTGGTATCAACAACTTCCGGCGGGGTATTATCGGGAGCCGCTTCAATCGTAAAAGACCACCGGTAGGGTTCTTCCAATGAATTTCCCGCCTGATCTCTTGCTCCGGTAGAAATGTGGGCCGTATAAGTCATACTGTGATCCATATTTGAAAATGGATTAAATTCAGCCCTGTTGTTGGAATATTCGATGGATCCTTTTACGGAACTGCCACTGGCCGAGAGGGTGAACGTTTCCGCAGAGATTGTTGCCGCATCCATCTCCTCGGTAAAGGTGGCACTTACCGTTGCATTCACGGGGACGTCGTTTTCATCATTCCGGGGATTGGTTGCACTGATTTCCGGAGGCTCGTCATCTATATCTTCTTCCGCCGTTGTAAACTGCCAGCCGTAACTTTCCCCCAGCGGATTTCCATCCATACTGCGGACATTGTCTGTAATAGTGGCCCGGTATCTTTGCCCGTTTTGCAGATTTCCCGAGGGAGTAAAGACCGCGGTCATACCCGAATAATCCACAGCCCCTGCAACATTCGTACTGGTAGCTTGCTGCCGCAGCAAAAAGGTGGCGGTGTTGATGGTCGAGGCATCCATAGTATCACCAAAGGTGGCAACGACCGCCGTATTCACGGGAATGCCGGTGGTACCGTTGGCAGGATTGGTTTCCATTATCCGGGGGGCGGATGCAGTGGTTCTGCCGCCGGTGGTAAAGCTCCATTCATATTCACTGTCCATCGTATTGCCGTCAATATCGGCAACGTCGCCGGATATCCTGACTATAATCCGGGTGTTTTCTTCAAAATTTCGAAAAGGAGTAAACGTAACAGTACTGTCAGTATAGTCTATGCTTCCTGCAACGGTTGCAGTATCCTGAAATACCTGAAAGCTACTATCGCTAATTGATGAAGGATCCATCTGTCTATCGAATGTAGCTCCGACAGAAGTGTTTATAGCGATATCTGTTTCTTCATTGCCGGGAACTGTTGATCTTACAGCCGGAGACTCGGAAATTTCTGTTAGTCCGGATTCGTTGCAGCCCGACAGGGCAAAAGCTATGGCAAGGATTGCGGTAATCCTGATAAAGCTTATTGGCTGCTCAGCCGATTTGGTGTCAATGGCTGGGAACCATGACAGAAAACTCAATTTCATTGCTGAAGATTTGAGTTGAATGGTTGATGAAGTTAAAAGAAAAGGTTCAATAAATGTGCCAAAACAATGCGTCCGCCAAGATCTTCTTTATTCGGTCATTAATTACTTTAAAAAAGCCGGGAAGGGTGCAGCGGTGTAAAAAAAATTCTCTGACGGTTGCTTGATGTATAAAAAAGGAACGGAGAAAGGGGAGTGCTAAAGTTATCCAAATAAAAAAAGCCCGTTTTAAAAAACGGGCTTTCAAATCCTCAAAAGAATTTTGAATACTACTTGTAGTCCAAGCTACGGACGTTAGTAGCGCTTAAGCCTTTAGGAGTTTCTTCAACTTCAAATTCTACGGCTTCATTATCTTCCAGTCCCTGGTTATAATCCAGGTTTTCAACATTATTTCTGTGGACAAAAATATCATCGCCGCCATCATCGGGTGCGATAAATCCAAATCCTTTTTTTGTATCGAAAAATTTTATTTTGCCTTGTTTCATAACTTAACATGTATTTTGTGTACACCTATAGGTTATATCTGATGAAAGGAGTTGAATTAACGCGTCTTTCCAAAAAATTTACTTAGTAGGTGGGTAATTAAATATAACACTACAAGATAGGGGTAATTCTGCATAATACCTATTTATATTTTATAGTTTAGGGGTTTTGAATACCAGGGACGGATCCACTTCTAACCGGAAAAATCAGTATGGACTTTAAAAAAAGTGACATTATAGGATTGCTACTGGGAGCCGTTGTTTTTTTAATAATGATGGTTCTTCCTGCGCCCGATGGTCTTTCGCCGAACGGCTGGCGGACTGCATCCGTAGCTTTAATGATGGCTATCTGGTGGATAACCGAAGCAATCCCTATCTCTGCGACAGCCTTGGTGCCGATTGTTTGTTTTCCTCTTTTAGGCATTTCGGGAATAGAAAACACACTTTCGCCCTATGCTCATCCGCTTATTTTCCTATTTTTGGGTGGATTCGTTATCGCTATTGCTATGGAAAAGTGGGATCTGCACCGCAGAATCGCACTGAATATCGTCAACTTTGTTGGAACGAAGCCGCAATCTATCATTCTTGGATTTATCGTTGCGTCTGCTTTTTTGAGCATGTGGGTTAGCAATACGGCCACGGCCCTTATGATGCTGCCTATAGCGCTTTCGGTGTTGAATTTAGTGGATCAAAAAACGGAACCGGATTCGGGAATTCATCATTTTAGTTTGTGCTTATTGTTGGGTATTGCCTATGGATGCAACATTGGGGGGATTGGGACCCTGATAGGTACGCCTCCAAATGCGTTGTTGGCTGCATTCATGGAAGAGAACTACGGCGTGGAAATATCTTTTGCACGCTGGCTGATTTTTGGAATTCCTTTCCTAATAATGGCATTGCCTGTCTTGCATGTGGTATTGAGTCGATGGGTTTATCCCGTTACAATAGAAAAACTACCCGGTGGTGATAAACTTTTTGCAGAGAAGCTGAGAGAGATCGGGAGAATTAGTTCATCAGAAAAAAAGGTAGCTGTGGTTTTTGTGATGACAGCCCTGCTGTGGATAACCCGCCCTTGGTTATCAAACGTAATCTCTGGTCTGTCGGATACAGGAATTGCTATTGCCGCTGCACTGAGCTTCTTTTTGATCCCTGCCGGAACCGATGAGGACGGGTATATTCTCCAGTGGAGCGATGTGGAAAAACTGCCATGGGGGGTGTTGATTTTGTTTGGAGGGGGATTAAGTCTGGCATCGGCAATTAGTACTACCGGATTAGCTAACTGGATTGGTCAGGGCGTTCAGGCACTATCGGGTTGGCCTACATTTTTTATATTGGTATTTATTGTAACGCTGATCGTTTTTCTTACAGAATTGACCAGTAATACTGCGACCACAGCCGCATTTTTACCAATTTTAGGTTCTGTCGCTGTTGGTTTAGGACAAGAGCCATTGTTATTTGCTCTCCCCGCTGCCGTTGCTGCAAGCTGTGCCTTTATGCTTCCGGTAGCAACGCCGCCGAACGCCATTATTTACGGAAGTGATCGTATTCACATCCCGGAAATGGCAAAAGTCGGAATATGGCTCAACCTTATTTTTATATTTTTCACAACTTTTGCGGCATACTATTTAGCGCCTGTTATTTTTGGGTTTTGAGGCTTCCCGCTATTACTTGTTATCAAAAATCAGTTGCATCATCTGTTTATATTCCTCTGTCAGTTGGACATCGCGGCGGGCCATCATTGCTTCCATTGCCTCAAATGCTTTATCCAGCTTATAGGTTTGGATCACATTAGAGCCTACCCAGCTGAAAGAGGGGATGAGTTTGGGAGGGAAATCATTCGAAAAAATATTGCAGCACACTCCGCAAATAGTTCCCGTATTTAATTGTGTGTTAATGGCCGTTTTAGAATGATCGCCCATTACAGTACCAAAAAATTGCTGCCCGGTTTCTATTTCCTGGCGATTTTTCCAATCGGTGATACGAATGGTGCTATAATTATTTTTAAGGTTCGAGGTGTTGGTATCGGCACCGAAATTACACCACTGACCAACCAGCGAGTTGCCCATAAATCCGTCATGACCTTTATTGGAATAGGAATGGAAAATGGAATTGTGAATTTCACCTCCCACTTTACAAACCGGTCCGATGGTGGTGTCGGCATAAATTTTAGCACCCATATTTACTTTGGCGTTTTTACAAATGGCTACAGGCCCGCGAATATGTGCCCCGGACATGATGGTGGCATGTTCTCCAATATAAATGGGCCCTTTAGTAGCATTTAACACACAGCCCGCCTCAATGGTAGCTCCATCCTGAACATAAACTTCTTGGGAATTTTCAAATACAGCGTGTTCGGAAATTTGGGCGCTGCCATTCGATTTTGCTTTTAACAAAGCTACATCACGGCTGACTT
>CAZYOD010000183.1:0-4839 GCA_964648635.1 uncultured Balneolaceae bacterium
ACGTTAAAGCATATATGGAAGATTATTTGTTATTGGGTGAGAAATTTTTCCACACTTTTGTAGTCTAAATAGATAATTTTTTACACTATTTAGATTACTATTACCTGGGTAAAAATTTCAATGATTTATGTGGTGTTTATTTGGACATAAATGTTCGGACATAAGCGTCATAAAAGTAATAGCTTACCGATAATAAAAGATATTACATCCCATTATTTTTTTTCTAATTAGGAACTGAATGGAGTGGGTAAAAAATTCTCACTTTTACAAAGAGTTAAAGGTGAGAATTTTCTAATTACTAAAGAGGAGACGTGGCACACCCTTTGAGATAGAGATGATACGAGGTTAAAGGGAGTTCAATCTCTTCTAAGCAAGATAGTTAGCTTGAGCGAGGGATTAGGCATGAGGGCAAGTATCAAAGAGAGAAAGACGCTCAAGATTCCGAATAACTTCAATAATAAAACAAATCCGGCCGTTGGATAACCCTTCGGATCGGACTATTCATCAAAGATAAATAATAGGTACATATTATGGGACAACAACAACTCTTACTCGTAATTCTGGTAACCATTATCGTAGGTGTAGCTACTGTTGTGGCTATTAACATTTTCGGTCAAAGTGCTGAGAATGCTAATATCGATGCTACACGTCAGGATGTATTGACACTTTCTGCTATGGGACAGGGTTGGTATATAAAACCTGAACTTCTTGGTGGTGGGGGGGGAGACTTTACCAACATTACTGCTAGCGAGTTAGGATTCGGATATATAGATGATGGTACATTAACAGAGCCTATAACGCAATTCGAAAATGAGAATGCCACTTTTACTCTGACAGGTAGTACAACAGATTTGACTATAAATGCTGTTCCAAAACAAGTTCCGGGTGCATCGGTTGATGCTGTTGTTTTACCAAATGAGATACAATCGCTTACCGTCACAAAACCATGATTCTCAATTGAAAAAGAATAATTCGTTTAGGGGAGGGGCAAATACTGCCTCTCCTGAACGAACAAACTATAGTGGTAGCATTTATTTATTCATCAAGACCAATCTAATCATCTAAGAGTATGCCACGTTTTAGATTTTCGGGACGTACCTCGAGTAACAAATTAATACAGGCAGAATTTGAATCAGAAAACAAGAGCCAAGCCAGAGAGAAGGTAAATCAGCTGGCACGCCAAAAGAATATTGAAATTACGGCACTCGAGAAAAAGGTTCTGTTTTCCTATAAAGTACATAATGGTAATGCTTCAAACGTAATCCAGGGAGAGCAGGAGGCATTCAGCAAGGAAGAATTAACCAACGCCTTAAACAAACTGGGCTACAAGGTTATCAGCATCAAGAAAAAGTGGTTTAACTTTAAAGGATTTATTTCCACAGGTGAAGTTGTCACGTTTATTCGACTGTCGGCTGATCTTCTGCGACAGGAGCTGCCATATAATGAAATTTTGACTCTTCTATATGAAGATACAACGAATAAACGGCTTAAAAATGTAATCCGGGAGATACAGAAAGATCTGCAGGATGGTAAAGAAGGATACGAAGTGTATGGCAAGCATAAAGATGTCTTCGGGGAGTTTGCAGCTCATATGCTGGGAATTGCATCCACAAGCGGTAATATGGCAGAAGTTTTTGAAAGTACGGCGAAATTTTTGGAGAGAGACGCTTCCTTTAAAAAGAATCTTCGTCGCGCACTGTTGATGCCCAGCATAGCACTCACAGCAGTAATGGGGGTTATACTGTTTTATGTAGGATATATCTTTCCACTTATGGCGGAGATGTTTTTAAAGTATAACATTGAGTTACCGCCCATGACTGCCGCAACACTGGATATGAGTTATTTCCTGCAGGACCATTGGATTATAATAACGCTCATGTTTGTAGCTCCCATTACGGCTTTTGTGTATTACATACAGAAGCCCAAAGGCAGGTATATGCTGGATAAATATATTATAAGGATCCCGGTGATCGGAGATCTGCTTCACAAGATGAGCATCGAAATTTTTTCGCGGGTCTTTTATACGCTATACAGTGATTCCGGGCAAAATGTGGAAGTTATTAAAATCGCTGCCGAAGCCTGCCGCAATAAATATATGGAGCGACAGATCAAGGATATTGCTATCAAAAAGATGTTGAAAGATGGCACCGGATTAGTAAAAGCCTTGACGATGACAGAGGTCTTTACGAGAACAGCATTAAGTCGGTTTCGCCTGGGAGCAGAATCAGGATCAGTACGGGAAAATGCCAAGCAACTGGCGGATTATTATCAGATACAGACGGAGTACAAGCTACAGACTGCCGTTGAGCTGATAAATGTGGGGGTGAACATCATTATAGCGGTGGCTTTGACAGCTATAACTATCGTTTCATCCGAAGCGGCCATTATTCAACCACAGATTGAAATCTAGTAAATATCGAAATTTATGAAAATGAAACAGCATGGGGAAGGTTAAAACGCATCGACATATTGGGGAGATTTTATATCGAAAAGACATCATTTCTAGAGAGCAGTTAGAAAAAGCATATGAACTTCAGGCCCCGGAGTCTGATATGTCGGCCCGTAAATTTGCCCAAATTCTACACGAAAAGTTACATGTAGATCGTGAAATATTGATGAAGGCGATCGCTGACATTTTTGTGATCAAAGAGTTTAAATTGAATGGAGAGGGTCTAAATGATGAAGCTCTAAAGGAGATTAAAGAGGTTATTGAGAACATACCCGAGATGGTTCTGAATAGTTTTATTGAGCAGGACGCACTGCCTATCTCCTTACAGAATCAAGATTTAACCATTCTCACATCAGATCCTACCAATCCCAGAATCACAGATTTAGCCAATAAATTATCGGCCAATAACTATGAATTGGTGTACTGCAAGAGAGATTCTCTTTTGTATGTGATTGAGCAGGTACTTTATAAAAAGAATGATATCCTGGAACAGCTCAATGAAATCGAATTGGAGGATCCGGATCTGCCCGAGACCCAGGAAGATGAAATTAAAGAAGAAGAGCTGGATGCCGAGATCAACCAGAGCATGTTAAATAAGCTCCTGGAGGGGATGCTGGTTGAGGCCGTTCGCCGGGGGGCCAGTGATGCTCATATCATTCCAATGGGTAAGGCCACGACCGATATCCGGTTCCGCATTGACGGAAAGCTTCAGCTTTGGCATCAGCAAAACAAGGTTAAGCCTGAAGCAATTATCGCGGTAGTAAAGGATAAGACAAAGAATGTGGATCGCTTCGAACGTGATAGCTCCCAGGATGGATTTATCCAACGTAAGATTGACAATGTGAATATTCGTTTCCGGGTTTCGATAATGCCGATTGTGGGATCGGAGTTTAATCGCAAGTTTGAATCGGTAGTTATTCGTGTTCTCGATGATCGCAAGGTAATAACCGATCTGAATAAGCTTGGTTTGCAGAAAACAGCTCTCGATCTGTTTCGAAAAGCTATCAATAAACCTTCGGGTATAGTTATTATAACCGGTCCTACAGGCAGTGGTAAATCCACAAGTCTGATTGCTGCTCTACACCACGTGATGAATCCCACAAAAAATGTGTTGACGGTGGAAGATCCGACGGAGTATATCATTAGAGGTGCACGACAGCTTAAGATCAACAAGCATATGAGCTTTGACCAATCGATGAGGGGGATTTTGCGTCACGACCCGGATATCGTTTTGGTTGGTGAGATTCGGGATTTACCTACCGCCGAAATCGCCATTAAGCTGGCTAATACAGGACACCTGACATTCTCAACCCTACATACGAATGATGCTCCAAGTGCCGTCTCCAGGTTATACAAAATGGGCGTAGAGCCGTTTCTGATTGCAAATGCGGTTAATTTAATAATGGCTCAACGGCTGGTACGAAAACTTTGCGAACACTGTAAAATAGAGGTTGATGATTTGCATCCGCAAACAGCAAAGGGAGTAGGCTTTACGGATGAAGAAATTGCTGAGACTACTTTTTATAAGGCCCGCGAGCTAGGATGCAATAAATGTAATAATGGGTATAAAGGAAGAACGGCAATCATTGAGGCACTTTATTTCACAAAAGAGATACGCCACCTCATTTTAGATGCCGGGGCTAATGTTGATGAAGAACTAATTAGAGATTACGCTATAAAAAATGGCATGATGAGTCTACGGGCGTCCGGCCGGGAGAGAGTTAAAGAAGCGATAACTTCAATTGATGAAGTTATGGCGTTGACGGTAGAAGACTAAAAGAAATAACTAAAGAGAGAAAAGGGAGAGAATAATCATGGTTGATACCTCGGAACACATATTACTGATAGCAGCACTGTTTATTTTTGCGATGTTACAATTGGGATTAACTCGGGTGTTGTTGAACAACAGCAACGTGATGGTCAAAACAGAGTTGGATTACACGGCTGTGGCTCTTGCACAAAATATTGCTGATGAGTCGAGAAAAAAAGCTTTTGATGAAGCCGCAACCGGGCCATATACACCGCTCGAGGTAACTGATTTTTCGGAGCCCGGACCTGAAGCAGGTGAAGAATATCCTAACTTCGACGATTTTGACGACTATGATGGATATACAAGAATCGATGAGACCCAGCGCGGGAGTTATGAAACAATTTGTCGCGTAGAGTACATGAATGGGAGCGACTTAACAGAAGTGTCATCAGTTAAAACAGCCTACAAACGACTATATGTTCAGGTGGTATCAGAGACATATGACACAACAGCTGTAACCTACATTAAATCTTATTACTGATGAAAACTAGAGAATCCATAATCAGTAATGGAAGTATTAAAAACCAAAAGAGAGAACAATGAACCTGTCACTAATATCCAGCTTTATTATCGGGACTAT
>CAZYOD010000184.1:0-4818 GCA_964648635.1 uncultured Balneolaceae bacterium
ATTATATATTAGACTAAAAATTGAAAGCCCTGAAAAAATATATCAGGGAGCTAACAGCGAAGGTAGCTATATGCCTTCTGTCTGGGAAAAACGATTTTCGCCACCGAATCTTGAAGAAAATTAATACTAACAAAAAGGATTAATTATGGGACGAGCAATGCTTATAATCTGTGCCGGTGTGCTTCTTTCGCTGGGTATTGTTGCAATGAGTACCGCCGACATGGGCAAACTACTTACACAAAACACTACGACTTATGCTAGTAATGTATCGGCTAAAAACGCGGCTCACACCGGTATTCAAATAGCAATGCAGAAAATCAGTGATGATACCTTATGGGCTGAAAATCATGGACCGGATAACATATGGAAAGACACTTTGAATAGCGCAGACGACTCTATCCATGTTTATGTGGAATATTTGAACGATGATTATGCCACTAATGAATATTGGAAGGCTGATTCTATCCGTGTTGTTTCTGAAGGACTTATTTATACAAAGTCTCCTATAGAATCAAAGCACTCTTCGACTGTTTCCAGTGTTTATCTTATGTCTAAGTTTAGTGATTTGGTACCAGATTTTATAAGTGCATTAACAGGCTCAACCGACAAAATAAATTTCTCTGCCAGCGGCAGCTCATCAATTAGTGGAATGGCACCTGATGGTACTACATGTCAGGACATGCCAGCAATGACTACTACAAATGAGACAGACAGTGCCGCTTTTTCTGACGAACTCTCAGGTATAGATAGCAGCGGTGATCCTTTAGTCGATAAGGATACCTCTCTCAGTTACCAACCTACTGATCAGCTCATTCAACGGTTAAGCAACTCTAATGATGTGACTTATTTAACAAAGAATTACAAAGATGATATGGGGACCGCTGATGATCCGGGAGTATTCTTTGTCGAAGATACCACCAGTCTTACGGGGGGGATAACTGAAGGGCATGGTATTTTAGTCGTTCGCAGTGGTGGCGAGATTGGTTACGAAGGAGAAGACGGGGCCACTTTGGAAACAGCCGGTGAATTTACCTTTAATGGCCTGGTAATATTTGAGGATGCTTTTAACCTGAAATCACGCGGTACCGCCTCAATTAATGGTTCTGTTCTAGTAGGGAATTCTGAAAGTTATACTGGGGATGGTATCGATGTTGATATAAATGGAAATATGAACATACAATACGACTGCCGGGGCGAGAATTATGCAAAAAAGGCTGCCGCTAATGCAACGAATCAAAACAAATATACCCGCGTAGTATCTTATGAGGAGACCGGATATTAAAACTTTATGAGCTTCAATTTAGCTTTCAAATCTGATGCGGAGGATTTTCCTCCGCATTTTCTATTTTCTCCCCTCCAAAGACATTCTCCAGTTAATAAAGCTTAACTTCCTATTAAAAATTTTTCCCATATTCATTCTAGTGAAAAGGGATGGCTATTCAGGATTAACAAAACAAGTATACCCGCGTAGTATCTTTTGAGGAAGTAGGTTATTAACCCTACCTTGGTATTAAATTCAACTAATATTTAACGATTCTAATCAGATGCGGAAGAACCTCTCTTTCGCATTTTTTATTTTAGGTTAGAAAAAGATTCCCATAGATACAGACAACAGTTTAGTTTCACTTATGAAAATAAATCATCTACTTTTACTTCTGATTGTATCCTGGGGTTTCCTGATCACCCAACCGGTCTCTGCTTATGCCCAAAACAGCAATTCTGAAATATCTATTAATGTTTCGGCTGAAGTTATCAGTACAATTGAGATGATCACCATACGATCCATGAACTTATCCGGTGCAGAGGCAGAAAATGACCGCATTCAAATAAATCCGCGAAACAGTATAAATGCCGGAAAAATGATCGCCATAGGAACTCCCAATACAGACATTCGGATTAGTTTTCTTGAACAACGAGAATTGACACGACAAAGGGGTACAGAAAATTTATTATTTAATTATCAGGTGGCCGGAAATACCAAGGATGATCAATCGACAGCAGAAATTTTGGACAATGAAAACCGTAACTTCGAATTTAATGAGCAAGGGCGATTTTACCTTTGGATAGGTGGTAATGTTGATATCTCAACTGCTAATCCCGGCAATTATCAAGGCGAATTTACTTTGGAGATTGAGTACATATAAATGAAGAAGTTATCGGGTTCTATATTATTTCTTTTTTTCCTTTTTATCGCAGCGGGGTATGGACAAGAAATTGACTTCACGCAATATGAAAACTATACGCTCAGCGTGGGGGAACTCAATAACAGTGACCTTGATTTTGGTCAGGTTGTCAGCGGAGGCGGCAGTTATTCAGTTGATATGAATAATGCAAAAGTCGTAACAATTACAGGAGTTAAATATCTTGATGTGATTATTGAAGTTACGGCAGAAAACAGCTTGTATTTAAACGGAGATCCGGGAAATGCAGGCGACACACAAAAATCCATCCCTTTTACTTTGGAAGCCGCCTACGCCAATAATAAGGGCACTCCCGACATAGGACAAACAAGATTCATCACCGACATCAGTAACAATTATTTTATAAAAAGGCTTCCCCTTCTCGAGCGACAACACCAGCCTCCGGGTCCCCCGCCTCCCCCTCCTACTAACGCTTTTGATCAATCCAAAGTAGAAGAAACAGCATATTTATATTTGTATGGTACAATTAATGTAGGTAGTGTTGATGCAGGTAACTATTCCAGTGAAATCACTGTCACTATTAATTATGACTAGTCGATCTGTTATATCGAAAGCAGTCGTTCTGCTGTATCTTTTTTTGGGGATTTCTATAGGCCTGCCCCAGATTACCAATGCCCAATTTATTGATCTCCGGCTGAATATAGATTCAGAAATTACGGCCCGTACCGAACAGCCTCTTAACTTTGGAACGTTGAACACCAACAGCGGCCGGCACATGATTGAGCTCGGAAGCATCAATATGGGAGTCTTTAGTATTACCGGTCTTGAAAACCAGATGCTGCTTCTGAATCTTGATAAACCTATTGAGCTGCGCCACGATAATACTGCTATTACAAGTACAATCCCTCTGCAACTATATTCCAGGTATGGAAATTCATCCCAAAATTATCAGGATTCCTATCCCCTGCCTGAAGCCACAAGCAGTATAAAAGTAGAACCAAACCCGGATCCCGGACCTTGGAATACCATCTACATATTTATGTACGGTTCTGTGGATGTCGCCGACGTGCCTGATGGCATCTACTCTAACCAAATTATATTAAGCGTAGAGTATATGTAGCTCTTTTCCAAGATCATTTAGCAGGAATATTAATGATTTATAATTTGCCAAAATCTGCCTATCTGTTAGTTTAACGCAATATTAAGAAGGCACGGCTTAACCTTTGAGATACAATCATCTACAGGTTTACAGCAGCAACTGGATAAGCAGTTAAAATTAAAGCTCATTAATGCGAATTAAAGCTTTCTTAATTAATGGAACTTAATTTTAAGGCTCTGAAATCATCCTTAAGTTCAGTTCGAAAAGAAAAACGCAATGGCTTTTACCTTCAACGAATAATGACAAATATCATGAAACGGACAATTTCATTACTCTCAATTTTAGCTCTAATGCTTGTTTTTACCGGAAACATTTTTGCTCAGGTTACAGCATCTGCAAATGTGATCAGTGATGTTACTTATACCGAAGCAACTAGTCTCAACTTTGGTGATTTCCAAACTTCTTTTACCGGAACTGCTACTATTGTCCCAGAAAATTCTACCAATGACGCCAACGTCAATGGTACGCGAGCTACTGATTATTTTGCAGGTAAAATCTATATAAGTGGTGCTGCAAGTCAAACCGTTACAGTTACTCTTGATAATACATCTGTTACTCTGTCATCCTCATCCGGAAGTACAACTGATAATTTTGCTTTGAACCCCATTACGCTATCAGATGCTGCAGGGCAAGATGGTACGAACGAAGGTGGTTCTACTTTAAGCAACGGTGGTACTACAACCCTCGATGGCAGTGGAAACGCGACTGTTTGGATTGGCGGTGATTTAACTGCAAATGATAACAGTGGTGATGGATCCATTTATGCTGACATCTATGAAAACACAACTGATCTTACTTTTACCATCGATTATTCTTTCTGAATCCTTATCAGGTCTGTTGAAAAGCTTCAGATTGTAATAAAATCTGAAGCTTTTTTTATACAATCCAACTTTGTATATATTGTATCCTCTATTTTTTCGGGATCAAATATTTAAAACTATGAACAGCTACAGATCTACAGGCAACAGGGTTGCAATACTTCTCTTTCTTTGTTTTATCCTTGCATCCTTAAACCAAACTTTTGCCCAAGTAAGTATTGCCCCCACCTCTCTATTTTTTGATAGTCAAAATCGATTTGGCTCTCTGACAGTAAGCAATGGCGGACAGCAAGCCCAAGAAATTTCTATCAGCACGGAGTTTGGTTTCCCCACATCTAAAAACGGAAATTTAGTCATCGCCAATGATTCCACACTTGCTCAACAAAAATCTATAGCTGACTGGATAAAAATATTCCCCCAAAATTTTACTTTGGAACCGCAACAGCGTCAAACAGTACGATTTGTTTCTCAACCATCTAAAAATCTTGAACCCGGCGGTTATTGGTCACGTGTAAAGATACAGTCAAACCCGGTTTCTCCTCCCATTGAATCAGTATCCGAAAACAAAGTTGGAGCACAAATTAACTTGGTCGTAAATCAGGTCATTGCAGCACACTATCACACCAAGGATGCCAAAACGAAACTTAAAATTACATCTGTAGAATTCACCCAAGATAAAAATAATAATAAGGGAGAAGTA
>CAZYOD010000185.1:0-2576 GCA_964648635.1 uncultured Balneolaceae bacterium
TAATACTGAAGCTGCCCCATCGCATCCGCCAATTCGGGAGTGTCTTCTTTGGCTTTTCGTATTTCTTGCTCATTGTTCGTTGATTGCGGTGAATCTGTTTGTTGAGAGGTACAGTGCATCAGCAGGATGGCGCAAAAAAAGAGGCTTAAGAAAGAGATGATGGGGCGAATGGCGGAATCAAAATTAGGCATGGGTTAAGTTTGTTTTCTGATCTTAAAATGAATCTAATGATATAAAAAAAAGTGAAAAGTTGGGAATGGATCAGTTAAAATAACCGTGCAGCACTCAGGGTTATCAAAAATGCAGGTTGATCCAGTCGGGCAGCAAAGTCGAGACGAAGAACGCTTAAAATGCCATTTATCGAAACACCGGCTTCCCAGTGAATCCCATCTGTTAGGTTGGGTTGATAACCATCAGGAACGGCATTTAGATTATCTTGACTTAACCATGTGCGGGCAGCTCCTCCGAAAATAATGAGCCCTATATTATTATCAATCGCCGGTTGAAATCCTATGGTTTCGAAAAGAATAGTTCTGAAGTTATGCTCTACAATTAAAGACCAATATCGGTCGCCTTCGTAGGGTCGATTGCGGGTAGATTTAAGCACGCCAAAAGGTGCGGTAAATCCAATAGCAGCATCAGCAGTACTCCATTTTTGGAAGGGCAAATCACCTGAATAGGTTCCGGCTGAAAGATTGATATCTAAAGTATTAGGAAAAAGTCGACGCTGATAAAAAGTGGGAAAGGACCAGGAAAGAACTCCTGAATATTTTGTGAAATTAAAATCACTGCCTAAAGATTCCGAGGAGTGCTCAACCTTAAAACGCATTTGCTTAATCCCGGTAACGCCAAAGTTGTATCCCTCATCCAAATTAAAACCGGCAATTATATCTATTGATTGCAGGCGGCCTTCGTTGATAGGAGGATTTATCCGAAAACTGTCTGTTTTGCCCATTAAATCATAAGCGGTATTTGTCGAAAGGGAGGAATGGTTGTGACTGTTAAATCCTGTTTCCAAGGTAAGATCATGCGGAAACTCCCACTTCGAAAATCCGCGGAATCCTTCCGAGCGGTAGTAGTCAAAATATCCTTTGTTACCCAGCAGGTTGGGAATGATGCTGTAGTATGTGTGATAGATGGGAGAGTTGAATCGGGTGACTGTTTGCGCGCTGTAGTCCCACCCCAGGGTTGATTTCAGATGTGTGCCGTTAAGCCAATCCAGTGAAAGCCCGCCGCCGTAATTCCATTCGTTGTAGCCGGTACTGTAACCGCCTTTTGCTCGTAGTTCTAACCAATCGGTGGCCCAAACGGAATAGCGGAGTCCGGCGAACACTTTATCAACCCTGTTATAACGAGCGTCAGGAGAAATAGAGCCCGGTACTTTATCCAAAAAACTAAGCGAGCCTGGATCGGAACTTTCCTCATCATCGCTGTCATCATCTATATAACGAGCCAGGAATCCGCTGGGTTTAAAAGCTTTGGCCAAGGTAGCGTTGCTGTCGAGGGTGGCATAGGCTTTTTCTTCATTAACTGACAGCGGTACGGCATCGAGCTGCTTAACCACCAAAGAATCGGAAGCCACAGCAGTGCTGTCCACGATAAATTGATCTCCTTTTTTATAGAGAGTGTCGGGCAGTTCGGTATTTACGCTGTAATTAGTGATGCGTGAAAGCTGATTGAATTTAATCAGCGGGAACTCAAGTCCTACCATTGAGATTTTCACATTGCCGCCAATCCGCACATCGATTGGTAGCCAAAAATCCCGGCCGTAATTATGAAACTGTTGCTCGTAATCCAGATTAAAAGATTGTACCGGCGGTGGAAAATTGACAACTTTATTGGGAGTTAAAACCACATCTAAAAGGGCGAATTTTTCGTCCAGTACGTGGATAGTACCTTCAAAAAGAGGCTGTAACTTACGTCTGGGTGTGACGCTTATTTTAAATACTGTCCGGTTGTCCAGCGATGTTTGGCCTATGAGTTTAAAGTCATAATAGTCCAATGCTTTAGGATGAGTAACGCCCATCATTTCGAACCCTGCAATTTCTATGTCATCATCGTAAAAGTTGGGCAGGTAACTAACCCCCGCAAAATTATCGGCCGCCTCAATATTGGCAGTTTGTCGCTTTGATTTTTGCACCTCCCGATGGCCTTTTTCGTGATCCCAGAAAACCTCAGAAACGGATTCGCTGATAGAAACAATAGCGGTATCATTGGCCAGTGATTGACGGGTGTAAGCTTCTCCGCGATATGTTTTAAGCTGTTGACGCCATTCTTGTTTTCGCCTGATGACTTCGCGCATTATCTGAACAGCGGGATCTTCATCAGTGACTACAATTTCTCCCATCTCCGTGACGGCAGGTTTCAGGAGAAAATCCTGTCGGTTGGCAGATGCTTTAGTTATTGTTCTTTTTTGAGTCTGATAGCCGATATATCGCACGACCAGCGTAGCCGGCAAAAGTGAGTCCGGAATGTTGATGGAAAATGCGCCATTGGCATTGGTGATGGTTCCGCGATAAGTATTTTGTACCAGAATGTTGGTGGAAGGCAGCGTTTCGCCGGTTTGGACATCAGTG
>CAZYOD010000185.1:2586-4816 GCA_964648635.1 uncultured Balneolaceae bacterium
AGTTTTAGTATTCTCAGCCATTGATGAGTTTTTTACCTTAAAAAGAAAAGGATAGTTTTACTTTATAAAATAGTTTTTGTTACAACTTATCGGCTTACTGCTAAAAGTAGGGAAATCTTTTCACCTAGCAGCACCCGCTCACTAGATTAAAAAGAAATTACCTGGGTTTTGTAATTTCCATAAGACTGCCCCCATAGTTCAAGTGGATAGAACGGAGGTTTCCTAAACCTTAGATCCTGGTTCGACTCCGGGTGGGGGCACCACTAATAAATTTATAGGTGAAATAAATATTCCTATTTAGAATAAATCTAAATAAGGGTTGAGCTTTTCTGCGGGATAGCCTATCTTCTCTCCTCAATTAAGAATTGATCTAAACAAATATAAGGAAGTTTCGTGGGTTTAAAAAAAGTAGCCCTTCTTCTTACGGTTCTGTTTTTGCTTGGAGGGATAGATGGAGTCTTTGCCCAAAATGCAAAAGCCAGTATTGAGGGCCATGTGTACAGTCCTGAGGGAAAACCGTTAATTGGGATAACAGTTCGGATCAAAGAAACGACTCGTGGCGATGCTACCGATCAGCAGGGACGTTTTGAGATCAGAAGATTAGCTCCGGGCCAACATACTTTGGCTATCTCAGCTATTGGTTATGTCTCCCAAAAGCTTAAAGTAACGCTTGAGCCCGGTGAGAATAAGGAAGTTGAAATTACTTTGGACGAAGATACCCTGCAGATGGAGACGGTGGTTGTAGAGGGCAAATCCGAGGCGAAAGTTAAGCGGGAAGAACCTTTTAGTATAACTTCGATCAGCACCAAAGATATTGAGAATGCAAGCTCCAATATGGATGAAGTGCTTCAAACCAATCCCGGTATAAATATTCGCAAACAAGGGGGGCTCGGTTCCCGGTTCAATTTGTCGCTTAATGGTCTTTCTGGCCGGCAGGTACGTTTCTTTATCGATGGATTACCCATTGAAAACTATGGGAGTACCTTCGGAGTTAACAATATTCCGGTCAACCTGATTGAACGGGTTGAGGTGTATAAGGGAGTTGTGCCGGTGTATCTGGGTGGAGATGCCCTGGGTGGAGCTGTTAACCTTGTTACCGAACAGTCGTCACAGCATTTTATAGATGCCTCATATACTGTTGGTTCATTTAATACCCATAAGCTTGCGCTCGACGGTCAGTATGTGCACCCTTCATCCGGCTTCGTTCTGAGAACGAATGGGTTTTACAACTACTCTGACAACAATTACAATATCGATGTGCGCATCCCCGATCCGGAGACCGGCACCTATGGAGAAAAGCAGGAGGTCCAAAGATTTCATGATGCCTACGAATCCCGGATGGCCAAGGTAGAGACAGGCTTTCGCGGATTAAGCTTTGCTGATGAAATTATGATTGGACTGTCGGTGGCAGACAATTATGATGAGGTGCAGCACGGGGTCAGCATGGATCGAGTGTTTGGCCGCGTTTATACCACGAGCAAAACAAAAATAGCTTCATTAAGCTATCGCAAAGAACTGAAGAATTTAAGTATTAAGGTATTTGCCTCGTATTTAAACGGCAACTCGGGTGTGGTCGATACAAGCGCTGTTTCATATAACTGGCTTGGTGAATACGAACGAAAGAACAATCAAAACATCGCGGAGTCCAGCTGGGATAAAACCTTGTTCAAGTATAATGATGAGGCTTACCAGAGTAATGTAAACTTAAGGTATCGGTTCAATGATCGGCATGAAGCGGTCATGAACTACACACAGAGCTATATCAACCGGGAAGGTAGTGATCCGATTAGCACGAATCCTGTTGCTTTTGTGGATCCCAATATGCTTAACAAGAAAGTACTTTCGGGAAGCTACAAGCTCAGTCTGTTGGATGATCGATGGACAACCACTGTTTTTTCTAAAGTCTACTTCTTTAACTCGAGAGTTATTGGCGTGGACTGGGACGGAGAACGATCTGAATTTACCAGCAATATTTTTAAGCCCGGCTATGGAGTTGCTACTACCTACCATCCTATTGAAGGTTTGCAGGTGAAGGCTTCGTATGAAAAAACCTACCGCTTCCCGGATGGATATGAAGTATTTGGTGATGGGTTATTACTGTTATCCAATCCAAAGTTATCTCCTGAAAGCAGCAATAATTTCAATGTCGGACTTCAGTTTGACCGCCTTTATAGGAATCACCGGCTGATGGCTGAAACCAACTATTTTTTGCGGGATGCCGAAAACTTGA
>CAZYOD010000186.1:0-4790 GCA_964648635.1 uncultured Balneolaceae bacterium
ATTATGACCTTCCCGATGAACTGATTGCCCAGGAGCCGGCTCATCCCCGCGACCACGCTCGACTGTTGGTTTATGATCGATCAACGGGAGCAATCACCGATGACCGTTTTTATAATTTGACGGATTATCTTCCTGACCAAACAACACTGGTCGTCAATAACAGCAAAGTCGAAAAATGTCGCCTGCTGTTTGATGACGGGAAAAAAGAAGTTTTCATTTTAGATGCGGCCAACAATGCCACTGTTCGTGCGATGGTACGACCCGGCAAGAAATTCAAGCAAGGAAGAACCGTTCAGCTTACCGAAAAGATTTCGGCCGAGGTGCTAGATATTGACGAGGAGGGCATCCGAACCCTGAAAATGAGTCCTTCGCTGGGAAGTGAGGTTTACGATCAATACAAGCACACACCCTTTCCGCCCTATATCGAACAAAACGAATCGCTTTCGGATGAATATCAAACGGTCTATGCTCAGGATTTAGGCAGCAAAGCCGCTCCCACGGCGGGACTTCATTTTACGGATGAGCTGCTGAAAAAAATAAAAGACCGGGGAATTACCCAAGCAGAAGTCACACTGCATGTGGGACTAGGAACTTTTGCGCCGGTCAAAACGGAAACAATTGAAGAGCACACCATGCACTCAGAATGGTTCGAGCTTACCGAATCCACGGCCGAGCAGCTAAATACCGCTGATCATATTACCGCGGTGGGAACTACAAGTGTGCGCGTTTTGGAAACCTGTCTCAGACAAGACAGTCGGTTTACTGCTTCAAAGATGAATACCGATATATTTATTCGTCCCGGATTTAAATTCAAGGCAACTGATGCGCTCATCACCAACTTTCACCTGCCCAAAAGCACCTTGCTGATGCTGGTAGCTGCTTTTACCGGCTACGAAGAGATGCGTAAAATATACCAGCATGCCATCGATGAGGAATATCGTTTCTACTCCTTTGGCGACGCCATGCTGATACTTTAAATTGCTTACACAGATCCTGAGACAATTTCAGGATTACATGGGATGGGCTGATTTAATAGCGCTAACCTACCCCGCCGGATAAATCCGGCATCCCTCCAGGGACTCTATATCCCAAACAAAACCCTATCCTTCGGGATTGTCTGGCTGCTGTTGCATCTGCTGCTTCATCTGTTCTTCCATATCGTTACCGTCTACCATTTTCACCTGGTTTTTTAACGATGTTGACAATTCTTCCACATCATCCTCGCTAAGTACATCGTTCAGATCTTCAATTCCTACTTTCTGCAGCAGGTTGTAGATCATGCGGTTAAACAGCATCTGTTGGGCCGCCGAGCTGAGCTGCATCAACTGCTGCTGGGGAACTTGCGCGCCGGATAGCTTAATTTTATTCATCACCGGCTCCAACAGCGCCTCAATTTTTTTGGACATCTGCTTTTCCAGCTCTTTAGCATCGGCATTTTCTTTACTGGTTACTTCATTTCCGTTAGGATCAACTAGCTTCATAGAAAAAATTTTATTTTGAATTATAACATGTTTCAACAGAGCTAAGGAGAATATCGTTTATATCGCAGAACTCAAAAGCGATGTTATCTATTTAGCTCATTATGCAGGTTTACAACCTATTTATAATGGAATTATTCTGTCAACCAATGCATTAAATTTAGCATCGGAATGAAACAACTAAATGATTTTTGAATCATGAAAAAGAAGGAACCAAAACCCAAAAAGAAAGCGGACACTGACCATCCGATTCACGAATTGCTTGAAAAGCGATGGAGTCCGCGGGCTTTTTCTGACGAACCGGTAGCGGAGGAAAAGCTGAACCAGCTTTTTGAGGCCGCACGGTGGGCACCCTCATCATACAATGAACAACCCTGGCGCTTTATCGTTGCCCGTCAAGATGAGGAAGAAGCATTCAAAAAACTTTCACAAGTGCTTAATGAATTTAACCAAAAGTGGGCACCTAGTGCTCCCGTTCTAGTGCTCGGACTTACGAAAACCACCTTTGATATTGACGGTCGAGATAATCCTCATGCGGAACACGATCTGGGACAAGCGATTGCTCATCTGACTTTTGAGGCAACACGACACAATCTTTTTGTCCACCAAATGGCGGGAATTTTACCGGATAAAGCGCGAGAGCTTTATGATCTGCCTGACGATCTTAAGCCGCTGACTATGTTTGCCATCGGTTACCGCGGGGAACCCGAATCACTGGAAGATGACTTAGAGGAACAAGAAACCTCATCCAGCAGCCGAAAAGAGCTGGATGAAATTATCATCAAGTAAAGGGTAAATAATTTGACTTCTAACGACTGCTTTTAAGGAGTAACATTTCGTTAGCTCACCGGCCTTATATCGTAAAACCTTTCCTAACAAGGGTATATTTCTTCACATCCTTCCTACCAATCTCACCTTTGTGATACAAACCATAAATTCGTGTTACTGCATAGGCCGCAAGGAGATAGCTTTGTAGATTTTTGTAACAAGCTCCCCGGATCCCTCTCTTGCAATAAAGCCCCGGAAGTTTTTAGGGCTTTACAATTTAATATTATCTAAATCTTAGGGCTATGAATACATTCTATAAACATATTGGTTTAAGTGTGATAGCGGCACTACTTTTAGTTACTGGTTGTGATACAGCTACACAAACCAATCAAAAAGACGAACTCACTTCTGATGAAGGACAGTATATTGTTGTTCTTCATGATGACAATTCTTATTCCAAAAGCACCTCCAAAATTAATTATAACAAACGTACAGCCTTGGATAACGGTATCAACCGTGATGCCGTAATAGAATCTTCGGCTGATCTTATGAGGGGAGCAAAGATTGATCCGGAAAAGTCTGCACGAAATTACTACAGTCATGCAATAAAAGGATTCTCTGTTAAAGCGACTGATAGACAATTGGAAAAACTCAAAGAAGATCCTCGAGTAAAATATGTGGAACCTGACAGAAAGGTATCCTTATCTCCCGTGAAAGTTTATGACGGACCATTACCGCAAGGACTGGAAACCGAACACAGCGCTAAACAAAAATCCACGGGTGATCAAGAGGGCGACTTTGGAGTGCTCGCAGATTATTATCCCTGGGGCGTGAACCGCGTGGGCGGTGCCGTAGATGGTTCGGGAGAATATGCCTGGGTAATTGATACCGGGATCGATCTGGACCACTCCGACCTGAATGTAAATTCCTATTACAGCGCTTCTTTTGTAGATAGTGAATCCAGTCCCAACGACTACAACGGACACGGGACTCACGTTGCCGGAACCATTGGCGCTAAATCCAACGGATTCGGTGTCATCGGCGTTGCGGCCAACACGACCTTATTTGCCGTAAAGGTGCTGGATCAGAACGGCAGTGGATCATACTCTGATATAATTGCCGGCTTAGACTATGTAGCACAATACGCTTATCCGGGTGAAGTGGCTAACCTCAGCCTGGGCGGCGGACCTTCTAATGCATTGGATGATGCCGTACGCAACTGTGCTGATCAAGGGGTACTTGTGACGCTTGCCGCAGGTAATGACAGCGACGATGCAAATAACTACTCACCCGCTCGCGTAGAATATAATAATGTCTGGACGGTGTCGGCTATCGATGAAAACGATTATTTTGCATCATTCTCGAACTATGGCAATCCTCCCATAGAATGGGCTTCTCCCGGTGTCGGAGTCTGGTCTACTTGGATTGGGGACGACTACAAGAAAATTGACGGAACTTCTATGGCCTCACCCCATGTTGGCGGTCTTTTAACTACAGGAGGTATCACTTCAAACGGGTATGCGACTGGAGACCCGGACGGAAATCCCGATCCAATTTCTTATAGACAGTAATCAATAACTGCTTATATCTTATAAAAAAACGGTTCCAACTTTTTGGAACCGTTTTTTATTATTACATCAACTATTTTAAATGTTCCTTAAAGAAAGTAATCGTTTTTTGCCACGCATCCTCGGCGGCCTCTTTTTCATAGCGCGTTCCCGATGGATTGGCAAAGGCGTGATCTGCCCCTTCATAGATGTGAATAGAATTGGTAACACCCGCCTTATTTAAGGCCGATTCAAATTCATTAACCTGCTCCGGCGGAATGCCTTCATCTTCGGCTCCGAATATTCCGAGCACCGGCATTTGTAATTCTTTGAGCTGCTCAGCATCGGTCACCAGCTGACCGTAATAAATTACCGTAGCATCAATTTTTTCGGGCTGAGCAAGTGCCGTCTTCAGCGACCATCCGCCGCCAAAACACCAGCCGATGACGCCGATATTTTCGGCGTTCTGTTCGGTGAGATAATTGTAAGCCTGTGAAAGGTTTTCATTTGCCTCATCCTCATTTACCGAACTCATAAATGCTTTGGCACTGTCGGGCGACTCCGCCACATTACCGTTATACAAATCAACAGCAAGCGCCGTGTATCCTTCGCCGGCCAACTTATCGGTCATCATCCGGATGTTGTCATTTAGTCCCCACCACTCGTGGATAACAATAATACCGGGCCCGGCCTCCCCGCCTTCAGTCTTGGCCAAATAACCGGTGATTTCATTTCCTTCTACCGTTGCATAGACTACCTCTTCGCCCGAACTTTCATTTTCCTGATTTAAATCTGCAGCGGCATTCTCAACAGGCGCATCACCTTCATGCTCTTCGGACATACGGTCGGCAAAGTCTTTTTCTTCCGATCCGCATCCGATTACCAGCACCATCAAACCAACAGTTAATAAGAGCTTTCCCAGATTTTTCATATCCCAATTATTTGTTGCGGTTCAATTAATTAAATCAAAAGCAGCAGCAAAAAGTTGCATTCTGGT
>CAZYOD010000187.1:0-4760 GCA_964648635.1 uncultured Balneolaceae bacterium
AAGACCTTGCCGACTGTTCATCTTCTAACTAATACCTTAAGCATGAGTTATCCGAAGGATAGAAAATCTTTTAGTGTTGAGCCACAGTCTCTGCCGAAGACCCCCACCAGAATTGAGGGATTTGATCAAGTACTGCACGGCGGATTGCCCACCGGACGCCTCACCATTGTAAAAGGCGATACCGGTGCCGGTAAAACCGTATTCAGCATGGAGCTCCTGGTGAAAGGGACAGAAATGGATCGAGCGGCTGCCTTTGTCTCATTTGAAGAGGACGAAAAATCCATACGACGTAATGCTCTTGCCATGGGATGGGATTTGGAACAGATCGAAAAAGAAGAAATGTTAACCCTGATATGTCCCGATATAAACTATAAAGCTGTTAGTGCGGGAGATTATTCCATTGAAGGTTTGTGCGGTATCTTAGATGGTCTTATTGAGAATCGCGGCATTGAAATTCTTGTTATTGATGCGTTTGACATGTTGTTACGCCTCTTTGACGATCCTAAGGTAGCCCGAAATCAGATGGTGATTTTACACCGGTGGCTTACCAGCCGCGAAATAACTGTCTTGATGACCGCGAAAAACATAGAAGCTCAAGAAGAACGGTACGGGTATCTCGATTTCATGGCCGACTGTATTTTTTATTTAGATCAGCGCATTGAACAGCAGATCACTACCCGCCGACTAAGAGTCCAAAAATACCGGGGATCTGACTTTGCCAGCCGCGAGCACCCGTTTATAATTAGTCCTCGGGGAATCGTTGTTATGCCGCTTTTTATGGTCGAATTGGTAGAAAAAACCACCGGCGATTTCGTATCCACTGAAATTAATCGACTGGACGAAATCTTAGGCGGAGGGTATCGCAGAGGATCTTCTATTTTAATTAACGGCCCCAGCGGAAGCGGAAAGACCACCCTGGCTTTTACGATTGTTCTCTCAGCAGCTCAAAAGGGAGAAGGTGTGCTGTATGTAAGCCTTGAAGAATCGGGACAAACACTTATTAGTGAAATGGAGAGTGTAGGGTACGACACTAAACCGCTTATTGACAGCGGACATCTTAGAATCAAATCTATCCCGCCCGAAGCAATGGGTATGGAAAAGCACCTGTACGGTATTCTGCAAGATATGGAACAGTATAAACCCGACCATTTGGTGGTGGATGCAATCTCTGCTACCCATCGAATCGGTTCCGAACAGGCCAGCCGCGAGCTGCTTATTCGCCTTTATCATGCTGCCAAGCAACGCGGAATTACTTGCATCTATACCAACCAGACCCTAACCCCATTGGGTCAAGAAGTTCGATTGGCCGGCTTGGGAATATCTTCATTGGTAGATACCGCCATTTTTGTCAACTATTCCAAGGAAAATGACCATATCGGTCGCAAACTGCTGATTCTTAAATCACGCGGTACCAATCATTCTACCCGATATCACCATTTCCGGATAACCGACCAAGGACTTAAGATTGAAGGATCAGATCAGGATACATAGCGTTATGGAAGAAAATGTAGAATTGTCGGCTGAACAATCTAATGATGTGACTTACAATTTTATCCTTTTCATCGTTGAGGGCGGGTATAATTCTGAACGTGCTGTTATAAACCTGCAAGAATTATGTAATCAGTGGCTGCCGAACCGCCATACGATTAAAGTGGTTGATGTAGTAAAAGAATTTCAAACGGCGTTGGAATACAATATTCTGCTTACGCCATCAGTTGTTGTGACCGACCCCAAACCCCAAACTGTAATTTATGGGGATCTTTCCGATTCTGACAAGTTTTTGGAAGTCCTGAATCTCAAATGAAAATTAAATGGCAAATAATCCGACATATACAGACTTAGAAGAAAAACTGCAGCAGGCAAATGACATATTGGATGCCTTACACAACCACAAAGTGGATGCGGTGATCGGTACGGATGATATTGCAATGATGCGACTGAAAGAGGTCGAAGATCAGCTCCATGAGCAGATTAAGATTTCCAGCAACCGCCTCAAAGAAATTGAATCTATTTATGAAAATGTGCCGGTAGGTTTATGTGTACTGGACACTGACTTAAAGTTTATTCGGGTGAACAACCACCTGGCCGAAATGAATGGAATACCCGCCAAAGAACATATAGGCTATACTATCGGTGAATTACTGCCGGATATTTCGGATGATATCGAAAAGCAGCTTCAAGAGGTTTTACAAACAGGGGAATCCAAAATGGATGTTGAGGTGAGCGCCACCACTCCTGCCGATCCCGACACCAAGCACTATTGGCTGCATCACTGGCTGCCCTTGTATAGTAAAGAAGGCGACGAACTGATCGGTGTAAATATGGTGATACAGGAAATCACCGCCCGAAAAAAATATGAGAAAAAACTTCATGATCTTAACACAACGCTTGAAGAGCGGGTAGAGATGCGAACAAAGTCGCTGCTGGCGTACCAAAAACAGCTTCGTTCTCTGGCTTCTAAATTAAGTAAATCCGAAGAGCAAGAGCGCCAGCGGTTAGCCTCTCACCTGCACGACAACCTCGGGCAGATGCTGGCTATCGGTAAAATGAGAATGGAAACCCTCAAAAAAGACGGGCTCCCCGAGGATGTTACTTCCGATCTGGCCGATATTCACGAATTAATAAATAATGCTCTGACTTACTCCAGGGAGCTGATGTCGGAACTTAAACCTCCGCCTACTATAGATGAAGAAGACATCAGGGTTAGTATTAAGTGGTTGGCAGATAAGATGGAAAAACATAACCTGAACGTAGTCCTGGACGATGACGGCCGGCCCAAACCGGCGGCAAAAGAAATCCGAAACATTCTGCTTCAGTCAGTCAGGGAATTACTGTTCAACATCGTTAAGCATACCGACGTAAACGAGGCTCGAATTGAAATGCAAAGCCAAGACGATCAGCTGCAAATTATTGTATCGGATGAGGGAAAAGGTTTTGATCCTGAAAAGGATATGACTGTTTCAACAGACAACGGGGGCTTCGGTCTTTTTAATATTTCAGAGCGGTTGGATCTGCTGGGCTGCAGCATCGATGTTGATTCTCAACCCGGTGACGGAACCCGGATAACCATTACGGCTCCATTAAAAGAAACTGTAGCGTCTGATGCCGCAGAAGATAAATCTACAGAGCCGCCGGAACCCGAAAAAGCTGTTGCGGAGCACAAAGAAAAAATTAGTGTGCTACTGGCCGATGACCATGAGATGGTTCGGGAAGGTCTTAAAAGAATGGTTGATGCAGAAGAGGACTTACGCGTTGTCGCCGAAGCTTCGGACGGCGCTGAAGCCGTAGATATGGCCCGACAAGTGAAACCCGATGTTGTGGTTATGGATGTAAATATGCCTCATATGGACGGCATAACCGCAACCATAAAGATTAAGTCTGAAATTCCGAATGTTCGTATCGTAGGGTTATCACTGCATGATAATGAGGAGGTTATCAATAGCATGCGGGATGCCGGGGCGCTAGCTTATATCACCAAAAAGGAAGCCGTAGAAAGCCTATGCGCTACCATCCGCAGCGAAGCTAAACGCAGCAAAGTAAGTTAATAGATCAGTGTGAATCACATTCACTTTTCACTGCGTGATTAATATAAGCCCATAATCAGCGGCTATTGCTTTTCCTCCATACCCACCGGCTCTTCCGTAGGTTCGGCTTCCGCTTCAGTATGCATAATGGCTTTCCACTCTCCGTCTTTTTCCACCCAGGTTGAGGTAGCAAAGTATTCTCCGGAGAATTTCTCGTTCTGATACATACCTGAGGCATTAAGAGTATAGTGGATCATAGCAACACCATCTGCCGGCTCTATAACCTTGACATCCGACAGCTCATACGAATCCATCTTAAGGTCGGTTATATATTCAACTTCCTTGGCGCGGTCCATGATACCGGAAGATGAAACACCGACGAAATCGTCAGCGAGATACATTTCAAAGGCTGTCATATCGCCGGATTTGATGGTTTCATATACCTCTTTTTCCTTGTCAGTGATAGCTTTCGCAATATCCGTCGTATCGGCCATTTGACAATATCCGGCCGAGGCTATCACCAGAAGTGCCAGTGATAACAATAGTGATTTTTTCATGACTCTCTCCTTGGGGTTTTTTAAAGTTTAGTGAATAGAATTAATTGTTATTGCCCATCGTTTTTTGTTCGGTCTCAGCCTGTTGCTGGGATGTGGCAAGATAGGAAGTGGAATTTTGGACCATATCCAAATACTGTTGCATGACCTCCATTGCCTTATCCATACCGCCTTCCTGCTCGGCCATCTGGGCCCACCATTTTTCATCATCGGGAGTAATCTCCCAATCCATCTCATTAATGCTATCCATCGTCCAGACAAACATCATATCCCATTCGCCGGTATGGAATTGTATGATTTGCGGACCCTCTAACTCAGCATCCATGCCGGCTTTTTCAAAATGCTCATGAATCATCTTGTGGGCTTTATCCATAGTACCGGGCTTAAATTTAACCATCACTACCTGATGCCAGGTGTGCCCTTCCATTTTCTTTGCTTTAAGCGTGTCTTGTTTGAGTGTGTCTTGTTCTTGTGCATAACTTGTTATCGCAGTCATCATCAAGAAACACAGAATCAAACTCCCTGTTATTAAGTGTTTCATAATACTCCCTCTCTCTTTTTTATTTTTGCAAGTATATTAAAATCAAATACTTAGTATACTTAATAGTTTATCTTTTATTAGGATATTTTGCAAAAAATATGTTTGCCTTTGCCTTCTGCGTCAACAGTTCCATCCTTACAA
>CAZYOD010000188.1:0-1479 GCA_964648635.1 uncultured Balneolaceae bacterium
CCATAAAGCCGAATTTCTTCCTCCGGCCATCCGTCGCGGATATCGCTCCATAACTCAACCTCGCTATCCGGTTCCCAGATCTTTTCCAGCTCTTCGGGCGTAAGCGATTCAATCCAGTCATTTTCGGGGTTTGCCACAATGGAAATACCATCGAGAGAAATTGAGAACTGCTGGTACTCAACACCGTTTTCTTCAGCCAGCTGTTTTTCTTCTTCGGATATCTCTCGCGAAGCATTTGAGATATCGGTTTCTCCCCTCGCAAACTTCCTAAATCCGGCTCCCGATCCTGAAGAACCAACCGAAACCCTTATATCAGGATCTTCACTGCGAAATTCTTCGGCCACAGCTTCGGTTATTGGATACACGGTACCCGAACCGTCAATTTTAATTTCGTTGGAAGGGCCTCCTGATCCACATGAGTAAATAAAAAGACCACAAAATAGGGAAAGAGCCACAAGTTGCTTAACCATTAGTCGGAAAATTGTGTTAGTTTTAGTGTGTTGAAATTCAATGGCTTAATGTATCCGAAAAAATAGAATCGTTTGTTAACTCTATGTTAAATCTTCTGATTCTATCCTCCAAAAATAGCTTTAAATCGCATATAACATTTTTTTGCTAAATTCAGCTGTGCTAAATACTAACGGCCTACTGTCTTGGACTTTGGATTGAATATCGTACCTTATTTAGTGTAAAACTCATTATACCTATTCAAGTGTTATGAACTCAGAATCTACCCACAAATTAGCAGTACTCATTGATGCTGATAACGCTCAACCTTCCATCATAGAAGAGCTGCTGGCAGAAATCGCTAAATATGGCACAGCAAATGTCAAACGCATTTACGGAGATTGGACTTCCACTAAGTTGCGCGGCTGGAAAGAGCATCTGCTGGACCATTCCGTACAACCAATTCAACAATTCGGATATACAACAGGAAAAAATGCTACCGACAGTGCCATGATTATTGATGCAATGGATCTGTTATATACTCATCAGTTTGACGGCTTTTGCATCGTTTCCAGTGACAGTGACTTCACAAAACTTGCCGCTCGGATAAGGGAGACCGGATTAGCTGTGTATGGATTTGGAGAACAAAAAACCCCCGAACCTTTCGTTGCCGCCTGTGACAAATTTATTTATACGGAAGTATTACGCAGTGAAGAAAAAGCGGACCAAGAGTCTTCGATTAAGCGGATGTCCACTAATGAACTTAAGCAGGATACCAAACTCGTAAACCTGACACGCAGTGCGATCGAGGCATCTTCTGATGAAAGTGGCTGGGCACACTTAGGACAAGTGGGAAGTTATATCGCTAAACAGTCGCCCGAATTCGATCCCAGAAATTACGGATATCGCAAGCTGGGTAACTTAGTAAAGGCTATCAAGCTGTTTGAGTTTGATGAACGTTCTACCGGCGAAGGTCAGTCCAAGGCTATCTATATAAAGGATAAACGGAAATAGAACGCAGATGGCTCTGAT
>CAZYOD010000188.1:1579-4746 GCA_964648635.1 uncultured Balneolaceae bacterium
CCCCAAAATCCCATAGATATGGCCAGAAGTATCATTCCCCCGGTAAGATAGTACCAGCGGCCAAAGGGCCACTCTAAAATTCCAAATTGAGGTGCGTAATACGGCATTGCGTATTGGAAACTTATATACATGACTCCCACGGATAACAGTCCTGCAATTAACCCCTGAACCATTCCTTCAATTACGAACGGGCGGCGTATAAATCCATTGGTAGCACCCACCAGTTTCATCGCTTTTATCAGTCCCCTTTTCGCATAAATAGTAAGTCGGATAGTGTTAAATACCAGGATGAGTGCCGCCAGAAGAATCAGGATCCCAACACCGCCCCCTACGGTAGCTACTGTTTTAAAACGGGATTCCATCAGCTGCAGCAACTGCTGATTAAACTGTATTTCATCTACCCCACGGTATGTTTGTATCTCTTGCACCAGCGAATCAACCTTAGAAATTTCGGAATCGGGATCTATCTGCAGCCGAAATGAGGCCGGTAAAAATTTCAGATCTGCCAAAGAACTTCCTCCGGAACCGAATTCTTGTTCAAAAATAGCTGCCGCGCTGTCTTTGGAAATATAGGTAACTTCCTGAACGAGCTCCTCTTTTGCGAATGCATTGCGCAATTCGTTAGTCGTACGTTCATCCAAATCCATCAAAAAAACTTCAACGTCGATAGATTTTTTGAGCGATTGTGCTACTTGGTAACCATTGTAGGATACGCGAGCAAGTATTCCGAGCAGCAAAACTGCAATAAAAAGCGAAAATATAGAAGTAAATGCTGCTAGCCTTGCACGTCCCAAACCAGCCAATCCTTCTTTAATAACGTATCCTAGGCTCATGTTTTATATTATTTAATTTCTAAATAGCGCCCGAACTCCAAAGATAAATCGCCGCTGTGTCATCGGATATTGAGCTGTCTCAAAGTAGCCCAGTTGATAAACATCATCAAGCACATTTTCCCAACGAAGCGTGAAAATTAGCGATCGTACACGGGCAGAGATATCCACATCTAATCGGTTAAACAGAGGCACTTCCTGGTCACTGCTAACAGGTTGCCAAAAATTAAGCTCGGGATTGTAATGGTCAGCCTGATAACGAAACGGCGCCATCATCCCCGAAACACCAGCCTTCACATAGGTAGCGCGATCAAAAAGATACCCTTTCCAATAAGCTCCTCCTTTCAGCCAAATGCGCTCTTGCCGCGACATTGGAATTGCATTATTTGTAGAAGTATAGCTGTCGGTAAAACGCTGAACGGTTGCCGAGCCATCGAGCTCAAAGTGTTCGTGATCCCATTCAAAAAATGCCGTGGCGGATTGTGATGCATAGCCCGAGACGTTGGTAAAGGTACTGTCTTCAACCATTATACCATCCATGATTTCTTTATGCTGCCCACGAATGCCAAACTTGGTATCAGGCTCAAAATGATAGCTGACCGTGCCTCGAACTTCCTGAATTTTCTCGCTGCTTAACTCAGGATTGCCGTAAAACTCTGCTGAATTCCAGTATAGCTGCTGTGGTGTTGGTATAATCCTACCCGATGAGGCCCCCGGCGTTAACCTTAGTTTTCCGACTTCTATATCCGAAGTAGCATTTAGGCGATATGACTGAAATCCATCACTCCGCAAACTAAATCCACCGCCCCCTTTGAGATCTATAATATCCGTAAAATCCAGTGATATTCGCCCTTCTGTTTTCAACAGAGACCAGTTATCGGCGGGAAAACCGTCTCCTTCTTCAGACTGGTTAAAAAACTGTTCAAAACTGGCTCCCCCTTCCAAAGTTAGACCGCCCAGACTCCACCATTTTCTGGTATTCGCCCCCAACGAACGCAGCTTGTATCCCAAGCTGTCTGCAGTATAGGCAAGATCTCGTTCATTTCCCCGGTAAAAAATTCCGGCATGCAAATTATCCACGGCATTGGTAGTATCGGGGCTCCGTTGATAGAAATTTAATGCCAATAAATTGGTTGTTTCATCAGAAGTGCCTGATGGCTGATTGGCAGTGGTATTAAAACGGTCAAAATTATAAGCATACAAATTCGGGATATTGTACCCAAAGGGTTGTCCGATATCAAAGTTGTTATTCATAAAATTCAGCTTCAGATATCGCCGATGATCCAAATGATGACTGGCCTTGACGTAAATTTGCCGCCCATTGACATTAGAATTGGGATACTCACCGCCAATTCGCTGATCCCAATAACTAAGCTCTATATTTGTTCGCTGTGAAAGATTGTGGCTGACTTCAAACTCAAGGTCGCGGTAGGAAAACTTGCTTTCGGTATAAATTAGCCTCGATAACGGTTTATTAAGATAGTATTGGTGCAGATAGTACGTCGATCGATGCTGCGTACCCAGATCCTGATCATAAAATTCGGCAATTTTGTGTCGAGGTATTAATGACCAGTTTACCGTTCCCGAAACCGGATCATTGAGAGAAATACTTTCCCAATACAACTGTTGATGGCGCGGCTCATGGGCATGGCGCTGGACAGCGTTGGATCTGTTATGAGTTCCCAGACGGTAGCTGATGATACCCGGCTCCCGATTTAACTTATAGGTCCAATCGGGCCACATCTGCCAACGAAGCGTACTGTCAGTACTGGTAAGGGTAGCTCCAATCGGAGCATGAAACTCCCAGGGTGTAACCTGGAATAACTGTTCCTCAACCTCTGTCGTATCAATGGCGGGCAGATCCAGGGGTGTTAGAAACAGGCTGTCAACAAGAGCAGTATCTATTGCGGTTGTATCCAATGCTGCGGTGTCAACAGCAGCCGTATCAACCTGTGCAAAGGCAACCGACTGCCATACACATAAAAATAAAAGTAAGTATGTAGCGCGCAATAGCTTCAAGCCAAAAGTTTTTTAAGTCCGTAAGGCATTTCTTTGATATCTGTCATCGTCCGTCTGACAATCTCTAATGCAATGGCTGCCGTCCGTTCCTTATTAATTAGCCGATCATTGGTAAGACGAGCTTTCACCGCAAAGTGCTGATCTTTGCTCCAAAATCCAATCCAAACTGTGCCCACGGGTTTCTCTTCTGTTCCTCCGCCCGGACCGGCTATACCTGTGGTAGAAATTCCGATATCTGATCCCATTCGTTGTGCTACCCCTTTTGCCATCTGCAATGCCACTGGCTTACTCACAGCACCCTTACTTTGCAGATCCCTA
>CAZYOD010000189.1:0-1239 GCA_964648635.1 uncultured Balneolaceae bacterium
CGGGACTCGTCGGTCGGGTCGGCGGGCTGCGGGCTCGCTCCCGTCCGTGGCGCTTCGGCGGACGCTATCTGCTTGATATCATTGCCGCTTTCCGATCTCTCTTCCAAGGCGAATGGGAAGAGTTTAAAGCCATAGCAAAAGCCCACTATCATTTTTGGAAAGGATTTACATCAACCCACCAAAAAAGAGCCTCTCTTCAGGATCAGCGAGAAGTGGAATCTGATCCCTCTACCCTTCTTCCGGTAAATATCATCCTCGAATATTTTGGAAAAGGCAATACCACATTCCATTCATTGTGATTAAAATCCTTTGTAGATAACAAGCACATAATTTTTTAAATGGTGGACACTCACGCTAGTGGTATAATGAATGATCCACCCCCATAGCAGATTCCGGCTTCTATCTGCCACTTCATTTGGTCCCTTAGTCACACTTTCACCCAATTACTTTGGATCATATCCCCTGAAAAGCGATTATATTAGTATGGGAAAGAAAGCGTTCAACCCGTGACTTAAGGCTGCCATCAATGAGACCACTAATCGTTCACGTATCCCGCGGCAAGGGAAAAGAAGTTTTAGGAATAGCAAAGCAGCTGGAAGGAAAAAATATGTCGCTTGTTGAAGGCTCTGACGGAGAGCGAGATGTAGATATCATTTACGGGGTCTTCTCCAATAGTAAAGTAGGCGATTTTATCTCCGAAATAAACGAATTTAATGATGTCCGAATAACGCTCATCCCACAGGGAGTGATGGCTATGTACCCCCCTGATGACCAAGCCTCGGACCAAGTCACGGATGTTGAAGTGCGAAGTCCGATCGAAATTTTCCTGTCTGGCTTGCAAAGTATTGGCTCGTGGAAAGGATTTATCGGCTACTCGGTCATCACCAGTTTTGTTGTATGGATAGGCTTGTTCACCAACACGAGTTATCTGCTCGTAGCTGCGATGCTCATCGCCCCCTTTGCCGGTCCCGCCATGAATACTGCCATCGCCACCGCACGAGGCGACTGGCCGCTACTTCGACAGGGAATGATCCGATATTTCGTATCCCTTGGCATAACTATTGTCGGGGCTTATTTGCTGAGCCTGCTCTTCCAACAGCAAATAGCTACGCCTCTGATGGTAGAAACCAGCCAGTTGTCCTTCGCTGCAATGCTACTCGCACTGTCTGCCGGTGCTGCAGGAGCTTTAAATCTCGTCCAGTCGGAAAGGGACAGCCTCGTTTCGGGTGCAGCGGTAGG
>CAZYOD010000189.1:1339-4684 GCA_964648635.1 uncultured Balneolaceae bacterium
GTCGAAGCAAATGTTCGATTCACACGGGCTGACATAAAGGAACAGAATTCTTTACTTTGTGTGGTGTACGTGCAGACAAAAAATGCAGAAAATGTGGATAGAGAAATCATCAGAAGAAATTTGATCCGTGATATTCAAAAGGGATTATTGCAGAAAGGGTTTCAGGTGACGCCCCTGGTGGATGTTATTGTGATGAATCCGCCTTAAAAGTTAACGGCAACACATCGAACTGTTAACACCAAATAACTGTTGAAATTCTATAATCATTAAAAGATCAAGAGGATCATGGACATACTTAAAATTATATTTGCTGTCATTCTTCCGCCGCTTGGAGTATTTATGGAAGTTGGATTAACAGGCGCATTTTGGCTAAATATATTACTAACGTTGCTCGGGTATATCCCCGGAATCGTTCACGCTGTATGGATCATTGCTAGTAAATAACATGCTTTCGCACCCTTCCGCCGTCTTTATCCTTACCTGCTAAATGACCGGTTCCGATGCTCTGCGCCGGAACGAGATGAAGAAGGCACTCTACGCTTCTATCCTCAGGTTACTTACTTTTCTGATGAAGGAGCGTAGCGAATGAAGAAATTCGGTTCTACTCTTACAGGTGTATTGTCTTTAGCTTTTAACCACCAATCAACCTTCGCCATCCAGCTTTAACCTCAGCCCCCTAACTTTCTCCATTCAAAATTTATATCTTGGGCTTCATTTGATAAACAGATTAAATTAGTAACTGAATGCCTAAACTGAGCACCAAAGAAATCCTAAAGCAGAACCTGGACCGCAGCACACCGGGAAAACTGGGAAAGCTGAAAGTCCTGCTGCACAATGTCCGCAGCATGCACAATGTGGGAGCCGCTTTTCGCAGCGCCGACGCCTTCAGCATTCACAGCTTGTTGCTATCAGGATATACCCCCACCCCGCCACGGCCCGAAATTTCCAAGACCGCTATCGGGGCAGAGAAACATGTAGAGTGGCAAAAGATTAAAGAATTGGCTACCGAGCTTGAGAGTCTCAAAGATTTGGGATACCTGCTCATCGGACTGGAACAAACGACAGACAGTGTTCTGCTACCCGACTATGAAATTCCGACGGATAAAAAGATATGCCTGGTTTTTGGAAATGAGGTAACAGGACTCGATGAAGAGATCCTGCCTTATATCGATGAATTCGTGGAAATTCCACAGTACGGACACAAACACTCACTGAATGTATCTGTGACGGTGGGTGTGGCACTGTATTCTTTCCTGGAGAAGTACTGGTGATGACTCATGACCCGCCTTTATTTCCTTAGTTTTAAGGAATTACTGGATCATCTTTCCCTCTGTTACTTTGCTACTTTCTCACCTAATTACTCATCTAATCACTTAATCACCTCTAGTGTAAGGCCGATGTCGGTAATACTTGGGTCGCGAATCGAGCCTGACGTGCAGCCAGGCAACGCCCCCGCCGGCAGTGTTGAGCCATAACGATTCGTCTGACAAGCTTTCCCGTACCTCTTTCCCGACCCTTTGCCAAAGCTTATGCTGCTGTTTGGGCGGAGCCTGTTTTGTAAACACACCGATATGGGAATAGTTTAACTCCTCCTGATGCGGCACAGGGGCAATGAGTTTTGCATCATTACCAAGGTTATTAAACACAGCAATACTTTCTTCAGAGACGTCAAAATATGAGCGAAACGGGCCGGGATCAGGCGTCAAATCAATATGCGGACTGTTGTAAACCACAAACTCAAATGGTCGACCGACCTTGGCTTTTGTTAGTGGCGGAGTTTCCCATTGATACGCACGAAAAGGCACATCACTTAACAGTTCAATAAAGAATGCCCGAAATGATCGATCTTGTTGTAAAAGAAGGAGGAAATCGCTGAAGTTTATCTGTCGATCTCCCTGCCGAATTACATACTTGATAGACTGTCCTTCATGGATGGTATTGTTCTGATAGCTGTACATGGTTAAATACCGTAATTCTCTTTAACCTGTACAAATTTTAGCATGATAATATCGTAAACGGCATGGGCGGTCATGGCAGCAATGAGCCCGGCGTATTCAAACAGATAGCCAAGCATAACACTTAGCCCAAACATTATAAACCCAAAAACCATATGTCCCGCCGATTTAAACTTAAAATATCCGTGGATCCCGACAAAGATAAGCGAAGTCAGCCATATTCCCAGCAGCGGCTGCAATGCTCCACGAAAAAGCAGTTCTTCTCCCGCCCCTGCGAAGGCCGAAAGCTGAATACGATCAAATGCCGTTAAACGGAGTTGAGATATTATTCTTACGATATGAAAATCATTTAGCACTCCGGAAACCGGTGGACGACTTGCGATTAAACTGATTACTCCAGCCGCAGCTCCGCCCCCTGCTATCCCGATGAGAAGTTGATTTTGGAGGGAATATCCGTGCATAAAAGCTTCTGCAAGGCTGGTTTCCCGCAAATACCGAAAGATCAAATAAGCCAGTAAGAGGTATACCACTGCCGACATCATTGACAGTCCAAGCAATTCTGTGGATCGGTTATTTGGGTTAATATTGTCGTTACTGTTTATGATAAGTCAGGATAAAGCTTCAAATTAGAGAAAGCCGATTACATTCATAAATTATTTTTTTACTTTCGCATATAAAAGAGAGAAAGGTTAACAGGTTTTAGCAAAGGACGATGAAGTATATCACAAAAATTGATGATAAAAATTTCCGGGGCTACTGGGTCCGGATTCAACGCGATTTAAAACGAAGCAGTAAACGGTTCCGGCGCCGAGATTACGACAGTTGGGAAGATGCCAAGCAGGCGGCGATCGAATATCGCGATCAATGGCTCAAGAACTGGCGGGAATCTGCGCGTAATGCTGACGAAAAGATTCAGTACAAAAACAGCGTTACCGGTGAGCTGGGGGTTCACCTTACGACTGATAGCGACGGGGTTTCTCTCGGCGTCAGCTATAAAGATGAAGACGGCAATCAGCAGATCAAAAACTTCTGGGTCGGCAGTCGGGA
Organism: uncultured Balneolaceae bacterium; assembly: GCA_964648635.1. GTDB lineage: Bacteria > Bacteroidota > Rhodothermia > Balneolales > Balneolaceae > Fodinibius. Next base: position 4,342 of record CAZYOD010000189.1, read on the forward strand.
AGCGGACGACTACCAAGAACGCTATGACAAGGCGATGGAAAAAGCTAAAAAGTTTCGGGATGAAGTAAATATGAAACGTTTCGGCGTTCGGTGGGTCAACTATAAAAAGCGAAAAGGGCTTCTTTAATAATCAGCAGCAGTGAAACCGCAAAGGTATATTCAGCTCTATTTACTAAACAAATCAGAACTGAGATACCGGTCACCGCGATCACACGTAATGCAAACGATAGTACCACTTTCCAGGCGATCTGCCACTTTCATTGCCGCAGCCAGTGCACCGCCGCTGCTCATTCCGGCCATAATGCTTTCTTCCGTGGCCATCTGACGGGTCATCCTTGTTGCC
>CAZYOD010000190.1:0-4677 GCA_964648635.1 uncultured Balneolaceae bacterium
CCATGGACAGCTCGCCGCAGCATGCCTACTTCACCTTTAATGAGGCGGTTTCGCTGCTCATCCAGTGTGAATCTCAGGAGGAGATCGACCATTTCTGGAATCTTTCGTCGGTGCCGGAGGCCGAGCAGTGCGGCTGGTTGAAAGATAAGTTCGGTTTATCGTGGCAGGTATCACCGTCTGTTCTTCAGGAGATGCTTACAGATTCGGATTCTGAAAAAGTAGCGCGAGTGACAGATGCCTTTCTGCAGATGAAGAAGTTTAATCTTGAAAAACTTCAGAAAGCTTTTGAAGGCAATTATCAGCAGTAAAGTAATACCGGCAATTTTTTGAGGAAGTTTTGATCGACTGGATAATTATTTACAAGAACTAACCAAAGAGGAAAACGACGATGAATAATGATAAGATGAAAGTAGAAGCCGAGGGAAAAGAATTAACAATTACGAGAATTTTCGATGCTCCTCCCAAAGTTATGTTTGAAATGTGGTCGAGTTGTGATCACTTAAAGCACTGGTGGGGCCCCAGGGAGTGGCCGATGAAAGAATGCGAAGTGGAGTTCCGTGAAGGCGGCGAATGGCATTTTTGCCTGCGTGGTCCCAATGAGGGGGATGAATCGTGGGGACTGGCTACTTATAAGGAAATCGATAAACCTCAGAAAATTGTGTATCAGGATAATTTTTCAGATGAGGATGGCAACATTAACGAAGAGATGCCCGGAATGCTGGTTACAGTGGAACTTTTTGAGCATGAAGGTAAAACCAAATATGTTGGTACGACACTTTTCGACACTCCTGAAACCCGCAAGAAAGTCGTAGAAATGGGAGTAGTTGAAGGTATGGGCAGCTCTATGGATCGGCTGGATGAGTACCTGGCGAAGACTCAGTCCGTCAATAAATAAGAAACAGGCAGATTGCTAAAGACGAAGTTTTAACCGCAGTTGATCAGACAAAACAAGTGCGGAATCATAATGGGAACGGCAGATCGAGAAATAAAAAATATCACGGGAGTTTAATGCGCCGCGACAGCTGGATATTTGTGCCCTTACCGATGAGCGCCAAGCGGGAAGTTACCCGCCGGCGTCTCAAAGTTTTGATAAAGTAGTGGGAAAAGGGACGCAAAATTCCCGTTGATACACCATTAATTAGAAATTCGGAATGTTTACTTCCTCGGGTGTAATGTATAATCCCTTCTCATACGGCTGCAGGTCTTTGCTGTCTTTAAACGGTAGCCCAAATTTCATCGGTTGATCGGCTTGGATTTTTGCTGTCTGACCGGTGATAACCTCTAATGCCTTACCTAGCAGAGGATCGTCGGGGTCACCCAATGGTGGCAAACCCTCTTCCAGCAAATCTATCTCATTAACGGCGTGGTCTGGGGGAAACCCTTCAGGATAGTCGCGCCCATTCTTATTCACCACTTTTATGGCGATAGGCTGGATGGCATTTTTGTGCTCGGGATTAGCCGAGTTCTCATCCAGGTAAGGGGGATTGGGTGTATCATAGAGCGTGTATGAACCTTCGTCTTTGCCTACCGTTTGCCGCCCAACTAGTATCACCTCAATATACGGATCCAGTCCATTAATCAGCACTTCGCTGGCTGATGCGGTTCCAAAGCCGGTTAAAATATAGACTTTGCTTAGCGAAAGAGCATTCATGGATTCGGTTGCTACTTGATCACGATTATCATCATAGATAGGTACGTCTTCGATATAAGAAACCGAAGAGTTAAGATCGGATCGTTTAGTACTATAGTCGTATCGTGCAAAAACATTAGAGCTGTCAAGTGCCGTAATCATGCTGCCCAGCAGTTGACTGGTGACAGCAGGACCGCCACCATTATAACGCAAATCAATAATCAGCTCGTCAATCCCTTCTGTTTCAAAGTTGCCAAATACTTCATTCAAATTAGAATGGGAATTCAGCTGAAAGGCATTATATAACAAATAGCCGACCTTCGTTGTACTTGTATCAAACACCGTAGTTGTAAAGATCGGATCTTCTGTTAAAGTTACGGCCTCTAAGCTCACCGTCTCATCAGTTTCGGTGATTTCACCGTCCACAATTTCTGCCAGCGTGAGCTCATAGCTGGTTGTTCCCAGTAACAGATCCCGGTAATTATCTACTGTTAACCGCGTACCGTCAACGCTGGTGAAAATATTACCGCGTACCAAGCCTGCATTTTCAGCCGGGGAATCGGCAAGCACATACTGCACATAGCCGAAGATATTATTACTGTTTTCACTTTCGCGCACTAAGCCGTACTCATAACCAAAGGATTGTGAAATCCCCTGCTGGCTTTGTTGAAAGGCTTCAAAATCATCGATAAAAAAAGAGAAGTCATCCTCCGGATGCAAAAGCGAGTTAAACAAAGCTTCGGCGTCGGAAAACCCGCTTAGGTATTCCTTAAAAGCTTGGTCATCAGAAAAATAATTATCACCGAGCTGCGGAATTTCGTCCTGCCAGTAATACCAAAAATTCATTGCATCCCAGACAAACTCCTTTTGGGCAGAAACTTCTATTTCCGGGGCCGTAGGATCATCCCGGCAGCTCAATAAAGAGACAACCAGCAATGTTATCCATATATAATTCAATTTTTTCATAGTTTGTATAAACCTTTTAAATAATTGTGAACAATGAAAAACGTTCTTCTACTCTTTCTAATTTCATTTATCGTGCTTTGGAGCGGTTGCTCCTCTTCAGAAGATACAGTAAGTAAACACAATATGCAGGTGATTAGTGCCATTTATGAACATTGGTCGGAACCACCGCCACCCGGTTCGGACGTTCCGGAAAGGGGAACCGATATTGTTGTTACAGTACGCAACTGGCCGCAGGGATTTACTCCGGATTATATTATCCATAATAAGCGCAGGTCGCTTTCTACAACTATTGCCGACAGTACACAAAGTGAGACAATAATTTCTGCCCGGATTGTCCGCTCATCCAGTATATTAGCCGATCCCTCAGAATCAGTTGCCGTTTCGGACCGGTTGGTGTACAGTAATGCCGATGGAGAGGAAAAACATGTTGAAATCAAAGAATGGAAACAAGCCGAATTGGAATAAACTATTTCCTCTTTATTTGCGTTTGCTGATTTATACTAATGATCTAAGAGGGAATATGCATGAAAAGTTAGCACGTTACTTTCGCGAACCTATCAACACTCTTACACACGGCGCGGGCGCCATCCTGGCGACTGTTGGAATGATTTTTCTATTGTATGAGGCTTTTTTACATGAATCAATCAGCCAAATTATTGCCTTTTCGCTCTTTGGCATAAGTATGATTCTGCTTTACACATCCAGTTCTCTATACCACGGACTGCAGGCGCAAGAAAAAACCCTGGAATTATTCCGCAAACTTGATCACTGTATGATATATGTGCTGATCGCGGGAACCTACACGCCCATTTGCCTTCTGGTACTGGAGGGCAGCTGGAAATGGGGGCTGCTAACCACTGTATGGAGCCTGGCTGTTATTGGTATCATCAAAAAGTTGCTCTGGATGAATGCACCTCGCTGGTTATCTACCCTATTTTATTTGGGGATGGGTTGGTTAGCTGTTATCATCTTTCCTACCCTTTTAGAAAAGTTGCCTATCACTTTTATTGTTTGGATCAGCCTGGGTGGCCTGGCTTATACCTTGGGCGCAGTTATCTACGGAATCAAAAAGCCTAATCCCGTTCCCGAGTGGTTTGGCCATCATGAAATTTGGCACCTGTTCGTCATGGCCGGAACTTTTTCTCATTTCTGGGCCATCTACCAGTACCTGCCTGCTTTTACCGGTAGCCCTTGAATCACAAAAATAGATTAGGATACTTTTGTGGTTCTTTGTCTGTAGTAAATAACCAGACAGAAGTTCCTATATCTTTTTCAATGGTTTTATTAAAAAGTTACGCTGAGGTTCACCCGAAGTTTTTAGGTATTATAACATCCAAATCTTTTTTAGATTAACCGCCAATGCAATTAAAAAAAGGCGGTATGTGTCGCACAATTTTATTACTCATTACTTTTACGTTCTTGTTGCATGATGCGTGCCTGGCCCAACTCTATCCAACCCAACACCGACCGCCCAACCAAGAATGGCAGTTTCTGCAAACTCCTCATTTTAAATTGATTTATGGGAAGGATAACCACTCTTCGGCTTTACAAATGGGACAAATCCTGGAACAGCAGTATCCTCTTGTTCAGGATTTAGTTGGGGGAGAGCTACATAGTTTTCCCATTGTGTTAAATGATTACAACGACCGCTCCAACGGATTCGTTACTCCGTTTCATTTTCGATCGGAAATTGAGCTTCCTCCCCTCAAGGGAAAAGCAATGAATCCGCAGACCGGCAGCTGGCTCGAAATTGTGGGGCCGCACGAATTGGTTCATGCACTGCAGTTTAGCAATCTGGGGGATTTTAATCTCCCGCAACTGGTAAATATTTTTTCGCCCGATCTGGCCCGGAGCTTTCACGGCGGACTCCCCTCGGGTATAATTGAAGGAATTGCCGTATATCACGAAACTGAAAACATAGCACCGCACGGCGGGCGTGGGAACTACCCTTTTTTCACCAACCAGTTTGATGCCATATTTAAAAGCGACCGGCGCTGGTCAATGGGACAGATGGTGCACCCTCCCAGTCGCACGCGGCCCTTTGGTCGGCACTACATCGCGGGATACGAATTTACCGCCTG
>CAZYOD010000191.1:0-4652 GCA_964648635.1 uncultured Balneolaceae bacterium
TCACGAGCAGTTCTTTGCCCAGCATCCCGAAGCACCACAGCGCACGCGTAAGCATGTTTCCAACGCTGACAAAAAAAGCTCGTGCCAGCGGCTTTATTTATTCCTTCGGTGGGCGCTGCGCAATAACAGTCCTGTTGATTTAGGGCTAATGGATTTTATGCCGCAGTCGAAACTCATGATTCCACTCGATGTACATGTGGCACGTCAGGCTCGCGCGATTGGCCTCCTTTCCCGAACCTACAACGACTGGTGGGCCGTGCAAGAGCTCACCGAAGCACTGAGGCTACTCGATCCCGAAGATCCCGCCAAGTACGATTACGCACTTTTTGGGCTGGGTGTAAATCAAGATGAAATTCCCGAAGAGTTTATCAAAAATCCGGTAATGTTAGATTAATCTTTTACCTTATCATTCTGAGCTTAATTAAGGATTTGGAATAATTGCGAGGTAGAAATGATCCCTAATTTTTCTTTGTTATAGTTATGTACATTTACAAAAGAATCCTTATATTTCGCGTCCGAGAATTGAAAGTAAAACAATTTACAATATATGGTTGGAGTTAAAGTAAAAGATAACGAGAGCATTGATCGAGCCGTTAACCGGTTCAAAAAATTGGTTGCACGTTCGCGAATTTTGAATGAATACAAAGAACGACAGCAGTATACGAAGCCTTCGAAAGAACGTCGCGAGGCACTGAAAAAGAGTATTCGTGAACAACGACGACGTGAGCGCAACCAGTTCTAGACTAGTTTAAGAACTTACAGTATTAAAAAGCTCTTTAGTTAATTCTGAAGGGCTTTTTTTATCGAAGTGCTAATATTTGTCACTCCACTCACTTTCAAACCATCCCCCTTTTGTACCTTACTGGCTTGGGGGATAATCGCATGTTCAAAACCGAGCTTGTGGATTTCTCCCAATCGCTGATCAATTTGGTTAACCGTACGCACCTCTCCTCCCAGCCCCACCTCTCCTAAAAAGGCAAGCTTATTTGAAATCGGCTTATCCAATAAGCTTGAAACAAGAGCTGAAGTAACTCCAAGATCGGCTGCGGGATCATTTACTTTTAGTCCGCCGGCAATATTGAGATAGACATCCTGTCCGGAAAATTGATAGCCTCCTCTCTTTTCTAAAACGGCTAATAATAGTGCCAGTCTGCGATGATCAAAACCGTTAGCCGTACGTTGGGGCGTTCCGTAATTGCTGGGCGTTACAAGAGCCTGCACTTCTATCAGTAAAGGACGTGAACCTTCGATCGAACAGATAACAGCGTTGCCGCTTACGTTCTCGTTGTATTCCGATAAAAATAGCTGCGAAGGATTCACCACATCAATCAACCCGGATTCCTTCATCTCAAACACTCCTACTTCTTGGGCCGGACCGAAGCGATTTTTGATACTTCGAAGCATTCGATAGTTATAGTTACTGTCGCCCTCGAACTGCAGAACCGTATCCACCATATGTTCAAGCACACGGGGACCCGCGATAGCCCCATCTTTCGTAACGTGCCCAATAGCCAGGGTCGTGATATCCTGCTTTTTTGCCAGCTGCTGCAACAAGGCGGCACATTCTTTTACCTGCTGAATGCTGCCCGCCATGCTAGTCAGCTCGGTACGATACACGGTCTGGATAGAATCGACAATCAGCAGATCAGGATTCAATTTTTGTGCCTCATTCAAGAGTTTACTGATATCTGTATCAGTATAGATATAAAAATTCTCAGAGCTGACGCCCAGACGCTTGGCTCGCTGCTTAATTTGTCCCGCCGATTCTTCCCCCGCACAATAAAGGATATCCAGGTCCGGTCGCGCTTTGCCGATTTGAAGGGTAAGCGTACTCTTTCCAATGCCGGGATCACCGCCAATCAAAACAAATGAGCCGGGCATGAATCCCCCTCCGAGCACACGATCAAGCTCTTGGATGTTACTCAGAAATCGATCTTCCGAACCAGATTCAATATCATCGAGCTTCTGGGGCGGTTCAGACTCTTGCAGGCCTTTAACTTTACCTTTATGTTCTTTCTCTGATTTCGTTTTTCGCTCTACGGTAAACTCCTTAAAGGTATGCCAGCTTCCGCAGTTCGGACAATTTCCCAACCATTTAGTTGATGAATGGCCGCATTCTCCGCAAACATATTCTATTCGATCTTTGGGCATTAGGCAGGTTTTGAGGATGAGAAATCACTTTCGAGAGCTTCTTCGCCGGCATCATCAAAATTGTCAATCATTGATCGGTTGATATACCAAGTGGTTGCCATCATCCCCAAGCCTATGCTGATATAATAGCTGATAACACGCCACGCAAAAACAGCTAAGCCGATAAAAGCTTTTCGATCCATGAGCGGTCCCTGGAAAATGGCAAACAATCCTTCTACACCGCCACTGCCCCCGGGCGTGGGCATAATTAAAAATGCAAGGTTCATAGCTAAACTTCGCAATACCGAAAGGATTACATCGGCAGGCAAAAGACTAAGCACAACAATAGTAGGAAGTGCTACCCGGGCCAACCAAGACATTGTTGATAAAAAGAATGCTTTAAATAAAAAGCTTTTGGGCTTTTTTCGGAGCTCATGTGAATGCTCTACCAGATTATCGGTCTCTTTGTCCACTTGTTCTTTCCACCGCCGTAGCAATGGCAACCTAAATAGAAAGTTGACCACTTTTCTTATCGCATTGGGATTTTTCAGCACCCCGTAAGCCATCAGACTGGCATAGCTGAGCAATCCGATATAAAGCAAAATCATGGATGCTTGACCAACCATTCCAATATTATCCGGAACTACTTCAAAGTAAAAGCCGGCAACTACCAGAATTGGCACTGCCAGTGCGAACCACAGCTGATCAAGTAGTACACTGTAGAGAATTATTGCCGTAGATTGACCAACATTAAACCCCTCTTTTGTCATGGCGTAGGTACCCATCGGCGCTCCACCCACAACCGAGGGAGTAACCGATGACGTAAAGTCCCATGTCAACATTACACGCAAGGAGCCCATCCAGTCAAGTGTTTTTTCTGACAGATACCTTATTTTTGCAGCAGAAAATCCCACTCGTAAAAAAGAGACGACCACGGCAATAGCAAGACCCGGCAATCTTTTGGGCTTAAGGTGTTCAAGTACACCGGGGGTATAAGTCAACCAAATAACAAATGCCATTGTGGCGATACTTAAGCCAACTGAGATAAAAAGATATTTTTTTGAAAAATATCTCTTGGGATCATCTTGTATTTGTTTTTCGTCTTTTGGCAAGAAAAATAATTTGAAAAATTAAACTGATTTGAAACAGACGTACGAATACTGTAAGTCAACTTAAGGAGCTTCATGAATTAATAAACTCCATCAATAAAAAATTTATAAAAAAGGCCTTATGGAGGATATCCCATAAGGCCGGATAAATGCAATTTAAATTAGGCTACCGTAATACCCTCATCCAAATAGACATCCTGGATCAAGTTAAGCAGTCGAATTCCTTCTTCCATGGGTCGCTGAAATACTTTTCGGCCGCTAATAAGCCCCATTCCACCGGCACGCTTGTTTATTACAGCAGTGCGAACGGCTTGGGCAAAGTCATTTTTACCCGAAGAGCCGCCGGAATTGATGAGACCTGCTCTGCCCATATAATTATTGGCAACCTGGTAGCGGGTTAAATCGATAGGATGATCTGTCGTTAACTTATCATAAATATCTTCGTCCAATTTACCGTAGGAAGAATCACCCATATTAAGCGCTTTGTAACCTCCGTTATTGGTCGGCTGCTTTTGTTTGATGATATCTGCCTGGATCGTAGCACCGAGGTGGTTGGCTTGACCGGTCAGGTCAGCAGAAGCGTGATAGTCCGTTCCATTTACTTTAAAGGCAGAATTACGGGTATAGCACCACAGAATGGTTACCATGCCCAATTCGTGAGCCCGTTCAAAGGCCCGGGACACTTCTTGAATCTGACGGCTTGATTCCTCAGATCCAAAATAAATGGTTGCTCCCACAGCTACAGCTCCCATGTCAAACGCTCGCTCAACCGACCCAAACATGATTTGATTATACTCATTGGGATAGGTCATCAGCTCGTTGTGATTGAGCTTAACAATAAATGGAATCTTGTGAGCATATTTTCGTGCAACAGATCCCAATACACCAAAAGTGGAAGCCACACCGTTGCAACCGCCCTCAAGAGCTAATTCACAAATTTTAGCAGGATCAAAATAATCGGGATTAGGCGCAAAAGATGCACCGCCCGAGTGCTCAACGCCCTGGTCAACAGGCAAAATCGAAAGGTAACCTGTCCCGCCTAATCGACCATTATTTAATAAGGTCTGTAAATTTCGTAGCACGCGAGGACTGCGATCAGAACTTTCCAAAATATCATCTACATACGACGGACCCGGCAGATGCAGTTTATCCTTCGATATTGTCTCGCAATTATGCGTAAGCAGATTCTCAGCCTCATCTCCAAGCAGTTCTTCAATACTTTTTGTTGCTAAAGCCATAGCGTAACTCCCGGTAATTTTACTAAATTATTCTTATTTCTGAGTTAAATAATATAAGTGATTCAAGATGAAATGACTAGTAATCATCTTTTACAATATCGCAAATAACAACGAAATCCTCGAACGTCGATGTTCAATAAAAAAATCAATATCTTTGGGCATCCTGTTAAAGAAG
>CAZYOD010000192.1:0-4182 GCA_964648635.1 uncultured Balneolaceae bacterium
AGTAACAGAGTATCAAAGCAACAAAGTGAAATAACCAACCTTTGCACCTCTGTTACTTTGTCTCTTTGTAACTCTGTCACTATTCCAAAAGAACCGCGTTGTGAGAGGGTTATACCCTCGAACAGTACAGCAAATAATCATATCTCATAACACTAGCGCAAGTTTGTAACTTGTGCTAGTTATTCACAGATTATTTATTTCAAAATAAAAATTTTCATCGTTATGAGCCGTAAATATAAATTTCATGACCATGCGCTACCTCATTTTGTAAGTTTTTCCACCGTCAACTGGGTTGACCTGTTTATCCGAACGATTTACTTCCAGAAAATAACTGATAGCCTATCTTATTGTATCCATAATAAAGGACTGATTCTCAATGCATGGTGCATAATGACTAATCATGTTCATCTAATTATCAGATCTGAAACCAATAAACTTCAACACATTATGCGCGATATGAAGAAGTTTACATCCAAAGAATTGGTAGAAACAGTTGAAAGTAATTCTCAGGAAAGTCGAAAAAAATGGCTCATGAAAATTTTTAAAAAGGCTGGGAAAGAAAATAGTAACAATACCTTGTATCAAGTTTGGCAACAACATAATCATCCCATTGAACTTTCAAATAACCGGATGATTAAACAGCGGCTGAACTATCTTCACAGGAATCCGGTTAAAGCGGGCTTAGTTGATCGACCTCAAGACTGGCGATACAGTAGTGCAAAAAATTATGCTGGATCAGGAGGTCTGCTAGATTTGGAGCTGATAAGGTAAATTGAAGGAGATTGGTACTGGCACAAGTTACAAACTTGCGCCAGCACAATCTGGTTTGTTGCTCTGTCACTTTGATACTCAGTGACCAGTCACTAAACCACTCAGTCACCTAATCACTGCAAAAGAACCAATACAACATCCATTAAATTATTTCCCGTGGGACCTGTTTTCAGCAAGGTGTCCATCTTCTCATGAAAGTGATACGAATCGTTATTCTTCAGAAACTCCTCAGGATCCAGTCCCATCTTTTTGGCATCCCCAACCGTATCCCCACTGACAATAGCGCCTGCTGCATCCGTGGGACCGTCAACACCGTCGGTGCCCGCGCTAAGCCAGGTGATATTCTGTCCCGAAATTTTTATTGCTGCCCGAAGCGCCAGCTCCTGGTTACGTCCTCCTTTTCCCTCACCCCGCACCTGCACCGTACTCTCTCCATAGAAGACAAATACCGTAGAATCAGCACTATTTTTGGGGGATTCTGACGCTATCTCCTCAACAATTGATTGGGCAACTTTCTCGACATCATCATTGAAAGCGGTATCAGCTACTTTGGTGCCACACCCCTGCTCGGTCGCCAGCTTTGAAATTTCCTTGGCAAGGATTCCCGCCGAGCTAATTACTGCGGAATAATGCTCGGCAATTGGATCCTCCTTTGGCTTTAGCGTCTCCGGCACTTGCCCGTCAATCCCCATTTCGAAATAATCCTGTACGGAAGAAGGCAGATGATCCCACAATTCATATTCCAGCAAAATATGATAGGCGTCCTGAAAAGTAGACCAGTCCGGTATTGTGGGGCCGCTCCCGATAACCGACAGCTCATCACCGGGGACATCAGAAATCGCCAGATCGATGAGGATAATATTTGGATTCATAAACCGCAGCAACTGTCCCCCTTTGATCTGCGAGCAGTGTTTCCGCACGATATTGATCTCACCTATCGTCGCGCCGGAATTGTTCAGCAGGTGAAACATCTGATTCTGTTCTTCAACCGTAATCTCTTCGGGAGGCAGACTCATCAGCGAAGATGTACCGCCGGAGATCAGGTTCAGCAGCAGTCCGTTCTCGGGTATCTTTTCGACAAACTCCACCGCTTTTTGTCCGGCCGACAAGCTTTTGTTATCGGGGACGGGATGAGCGGCGTGTATAACTTCATCCGCCGTACAGTCTTCCATCTGCTCTTTATCCGATGTGATACATAAACTGCTCTTGACGTGACTGCCCAGTATCTCCAATGCGGAATTGCACGTGGGGATGGCTGCTTTTCCCACGGCCAGAATGTACAGCGGACGATGGGACAGATTATACTCCCTCTCATTTACCGTGAGCTGACTCCCGTTCAGCCGTACGGTTTTCTTAACCGCCTGCGATGGCGAACAGGCATCCAGTCCTTTTAGGAATAATTCTCTAAGGAATTCTTTGGGATCCATAGGTATTGATTATCTGCACTGAATCATAAAATAGAAATTTTTCGGTGAGGGAGTAACTGCGATGCGAGAAGAATTAGCGGAATTCATGCAAACCCACCCCGCTCCCGACGGTAGTCGGGACCACCCCTCCAAGGAGGGGACTTAATCCTGCCAATTTTCTGTATTCCTGTGTTTTGAAAAGGTGCACCCCTCCAACACTACAGCAGGCAACCGCAGGGTGCAAGAAAGCAACTATACTGGTACAAGCTTCAAACTTGCGCCAGTGATCTGGACATTTTTCTTAGTCACTCAATAACCTCATTACCCTATCCCCCTTGATCACGGATAGCAAATTCATATCAGGCTCGGGCTAAAGCCTCTTTCTTAAGACTGTTCTCCCCTAAATTGGCCCAGACCATCCACAGTACAAAAATCACCAGGTAGAAAATGGCGGTAGTTGAATAGTCGTGCATCATATCAAACATCTCCGGCCACCGGACTTGCGTGATGGTGAGCGCAACGGTTCTGATAATATTTACCAGATAAATGATACCGATGCCCATCAGAATAAAAGTGATGCGGGGAACCCAGGCGCCGGGATAGGCCACGACGAATCCCACAAATAAGCCCGTGGCCGCGATGCCGCTGCATCCGTCGGCCAAATAGATTCCTGCTGATTCCTGAATCCCGATCAGCCTGCCGGTTGCGTAAATTTCGTATCCGAAGGATTCCAAAAGTCCCGTGGATACGGAGACGATGTTGGTGGTCAGCCAGTTATCCAGGCTCCCTTCGGGAAGCAGCCAGAGTTCATAGATAAAATACCAGCAAAGATAGATGCCTGCTGCTTTGAGCAGAAAAACCCCTATATCAGATTTGAGCCATTGCATATAAAGTAAGCCGTCGCTTTTTTCCCTGAATATATCAGATTCGGGGAAAGTTCTAAATTGTCATTTGCACGACATTCTCAGAGAAAGCCACAGATCTGCACTGATAAGAACTGATTTGGTCTATTAATTTAATTCATTGCGGGGATAAATCGGGAAAACAACTACTTCCCAGCGGGATAACGTTGAGAAAAAGACAAAATCACAGAATCAAAAAGTAACAGAGCAACAAAGTCACAAAGTTTATTAACTTTGGATTCTTCTTTCGTCCCCTTTAGAGAATTACAGCAGATGGATCAATCCCCCTAACCCCCTTCTCCAAGGGGGAACAAATACTTTACCGTTACAAGCTACTACTAAAACAACAATCTCTGTTACTTTATCACTCAGTCACTCCAAAAAAACACAACCCTCCCCGTCTGCGGCGGATACTTCCCTTTGCTAAGGGAGAATTACTAGTGCTGGACGTGCAAAAACCAATAAAAAGCAGTGTCACCCTGAGCGCAGTCGAAGGGTCTCCCGCCATTAGGGTCGCGTAGCATCTAAAAGGACTCAGCACTCAACCGCCTGCAAGCAATTACAAGGAGAGCGTCTCCGCCCACCGGCGGATCTTTCGACTCCACTGCGTTCCGCTCAAGATGACATCAACTTTGTTAGAAAATTTACTGCTTTGTCACATAATTACTTTGAAATTACTCAGTCACTCAATCACCTAATCACCCTTGGGTGAGAGAGTTGCATCCTCGAGCAATATAGCACACCCTGATTCAAGTTTGTAACTTGGATCATTTACTGGCACAAGTTTCAAACTTGCGCCAGTTTTTCACCGCTGTTTTAAAAGCAGTGTCATCCCGACCGCAGTGGAGGGATCTCCGTCCATAAGGTTCGCGTAGGATCTAAAGGAATCTACCACTCAACAGCTTGCGAATCGTTTCACGGAGATGGATTCGACTCCATTCGCTACGCTCATTCCGCTCACCATGACATCAACGTTGTTTGGCACCGATTTTACTCACTCCGTTGCTTTGTCACTATGTTACTCAATCACTCAGTCACTAATCACCAAATCACCCTCTCGAAAACGTTACCTCACCGAACAATCGAAACAGCCCTATAAATCG
>CAZYOD010000192.1:4192-4600 GCA_964648635.1 uncultured Balneolaceae bacterium
CAACCGCCTGCGAGCAATTACAAGGAGATCTTTCGACTCCACTGCGTTCCGCTCACCATGACATCAGCGTTGTGGAATAGCTTTGTCACTTTGTTCCTTTTTCACTTTGCTACTCAGTTCCTCAATCACTCAGTCACCCAATCACCTTTATCAAAACGTAAACTGCCCGAACAGCCGAAACAGCCCAATAAACCGCTCGCTGGATGCCCCTTCTACATTGTTAAAATTCTCCACAAAGTTGACGCCCATATCCGCATCCAACCAGAAGTTGAAGCGCACATCATTTACATCCCCAAAAAGGTTACCGCCTATCGGCTGGTATCTAAGATACAGCGAGGAACGCACGGTTCGCTCGACTGTTCCGGCTAAAAGCGGCGGCATCGAACTGCCGTCAGCCTCAAAAGGACT
>CAZYOD010000193.1:0-4586 GCA_964648635.1 uncultured Balneolaceae bacterium
ATTATTTTGTTATTTTTAAACATAGCTTGTATCTATTTTAAGTTTTGATTTATAAAGAATAAATCCAATTAGGTTTTCTGATTTAGTCTTCAGAATCTATTATTATTATAGCTATGTGAGTGAAAACTAGTTCCTAAGAGAGGGGTAGCAAGACTTTAACAATTTTTGTAAGAAGTTTGCCAAAGATCTTGTAACGAAAAGTCAGACAAAGTTTCTATTGCTCCTAATTGAATGGGAAAACCTTACCGTTTATGGGTCTAACAGATCATACGCATGCATTTTTGGATGATCCCTTAAACACCAACCTCATAAATTTTACTAACTAAAAAAAGTGAACAAGAGGGCAATCTACCACCCTTTAAAATTTAAATTTTTAAAATTTGAAATGGAGTGCGAGATATTAACTATCTCTGATATCTCTTGATGTACCACTGCACTGTTTCAATTAACCGCTGTTCAAAGGATTCTTTTTTGCGCCAACCAAGTTCACTCTTGATTTTAGATGCATTAATGGCATAACGGAAATCATGTCCGGGCCGGTCGGTCACAAAGGTAATCAGTTTTTTAAAATCTCCATCCGGAGCATCATCCACTTCTTCGTTTAGGATATCGCAAATCTTTCGCACCAGGTCAATATTCATCCACTCGTTATCGCCACCTACTACATACGTTTCTCCGGCTCTGCCATCCCGATAAACCAGATCCAACGCTCTGCAGTGATCACGGACATACAGCCAATCACGTACATTTTCGCCCTTACCATAGACAGGAATATCACTGTGATCTAAGGCCGTCCGAATAACAGTAGGAATTAGCTTTTCATCGTGCTGGTGCGGACCAAAATTATTCGAACAATTCGTCGTCACTACATTCATTCCGTACGTATGAAAATACGAACGAACGATAAAATCACTGCCCGCTTTGGAAGCAGAATACGGAGAATTCGGGGCGTAGGGAGTTTTTTCTGAAAAAGCGCCTTCATCCCCCAGCTCTCCATATACCTCATCAGTAGATACATGCAAAAACCTGTTGTTGGTCCACTGCTGCTCGTTCTCCTTCCAAAACTGTCGGCACTCTTCCAACAAATTAAACGTGCCCAGTACATTCGATTTGATGAAAGGCTCCGGACCCTCGATCGAATTATCAACATGAGACTCTGCAGCCAGATGAAAAACGCCTTCCGGTTCATAACTCCGAATTATTTTACGTACTGCATCCCGATCTACGATATCCAGCTTTTCAAAATCATAGCGGCTAGAATCACTAATTGAATCTAGGTATTTCAAATCTGAGGCATATCCTAACTTATCAATATTCAAAAAATGGCTATTGGGATATTTTTCATGCAGGTACTGTAATAGGTTAGAACCGATAAACCCTGCCCCGCCGGTAACTATAACTCGTTTATTCATCTAAAATAGGTCTTCTTTCGGAATTTCATCGAATAACGGTTGGTCTTGGTCTTTCTCCGACACAATAGGATCACTAACCTTCCAGTCTATGTTCAGCTTCGGGTCATCCCAATACAGTCCCCGCTCTCCCGCGGGATTGTAGTAATCACTGCACTTATAATAGACAAGCGCCTCATCAGATAATACAGAAAATCCGTGGGCAAACCCTTTGGGAATGAACATCTGGTGCTTGTTTTCTGCTGAAAGTCTCATGGCCGTATGCTGACCAAAAGTCGGGGAATCATGTCGCAGATCCACAGCTACATCCAAAATTTTTCCCTGCATCACCATCAGTAATTTATCTTGTTGGTTCTGGATCTGATAATGCAATCCCCGAACCGTATTTTTTTGGGATTTGGATAGATTGTCCTGTACAAAATGAGTCTCAATTCCTTGGGCTTTCAAATGCTCCTCCCGATACGTTTCCAGGAAAAAGCCGCGTTCATCCTGGAATACCTTGGGTTTTAAAAGAAGTACATCCGGGATATTGGTTTTTACAATCTCCATTCATCAAATCCTAATAATTTTAAATTTGAAGAGGAATATAATGATTTGGAGATAGAATTTTAGAATAGAGAAGGGACCTGGTATTATTTGCATATCCGGTTCCACAGCAGAGCAACGGAACCAGATAAAATATTAAATCTATCCCTCGTTCCGATGCTCCCCTTCGGAACGTATATTCCAATCTACAACTGATTAAGTAAATTCTGTAAGCCTTCTTTCCAATTAATAATATGACTGCCTTCTATATTTTCAATCTTTCGCGTACTCAGTTTTGAGAAATATGGCCGTTTTGCTTTGGTGGAAAAAGCATCCGACGAAACGGACTCAAGAGATACCTTGGTGTCAGTCATTTCAAAAACAGCTTTTGCGAAATCATACCAGGTAATTAATCCCTTAGAAGTAACATGATAAGTCCCTGTAGCATCAGCGTTAACAAGCACTAAGCTATTATCAACTACATTTTCAGTGAACGTGGGACTGCCCCACTGGTCGTTGACAATCTGTAGTTTATCTCGCTCCTGCCCCAGCTTCAGCATCGTTTTCACAAAATTACTGCCGTTTTGACCACACAGCCAGGATACCCGGATGATTAAATGATCATCAGTAGTCTGACGAACTGCCTGTTCTCCCTCCCATTTGGTTCTTCCGTACCAGTTAATGGGATCTGCGGGATGATCTTCAGAATAACCATTTGGACAATTTTTGCGATCAGCCTTAGTTCCCGGAAAAACGTAATCCGTAGAATAGTGAACTAACTTAAAATCCAGCTCATTGCTAAGTTCAGCCAGATAGAGTACACCTTCAACGTTTACCTTTCGCGCGGCTTTCCTGTTTTCCTCTGCCCCATCCACATCGGTGTAAGCAGCACAATTTATAACCACGTCCGGTTGCTGCTCCCTCAGCTCATCAGACAGTTCTTTAAAATGCGTAATATCCAGCTGTGATGAAGTATAAGGAAAGAGATGTATGTTAGAATCGGATCGCTGCTGAAAATCCTGCCACTCCTTTCCCAGCTGACCCGATGCTCCCAGTAGTAGAGTCTTCATTCCTTTTCGGTATCTACAAGTTTATTTGCTCGTCTGTACGAAGCAGGCGTCCCGGCGTCGGTCCACCAGCCATCCATCACCGAAAAGCGCATAGCCTCTTGCTTAATATAGCGATTATTGACATCTGTAATTTCAAGTTCTCCCCGCTCCGACGGTTCCAGCTCCCGAATATAATCAAACACTTTTGCATCATACATATACACGCCGGTAACAGCCAGCTTACTTCTGGGTTGATCCGGTTTCTCCTCGATACCGATGATTTTGTCACCTTCCACTTCGGCCACACCAAACCGCTCCGGGTCATCCACTTCTTTTAGCAGGATTTGTGCCCCTTTATTGGGATAGGAATCAATCGCTTTTTGCAGGGAAGTCTGGAAAATATTATCTCCTAAAATTACAGTCATAGAATCATCGCCCACAAAATTCTCCGCCAAGCCCAACGCCTGAGCAATTCCGCCGGCCTCATCCTGCACCTTATAAGTAAACCGGCAACCGAAATCTTTGCCCGACCCTAACAGATTTACCACATCACCCATGTGTTCTGTGCCGGTGACAATCAAAATTTCTTCAATCCCCACGCCCGTTAACTTTTCGATGGGATAATAGATCATCGGTTTATCACTAATTGGCAACAGATGTTTGTTTGTAACTTTGGTGAGAGGGTATAATCGCGATCCGGTACCGCCTGCTAAAATGATTCCTTTCATAGACAAATGTTAATTAATATCACTCAAACTACTTGGAGTTAGGAAATTTTAATTCAAAGAGACAATTAGGGAAGGAATATAAGCCGTTTTGCAGCTTCTTTAAAGCATTTTAATTCTAGGTTTGCAAACGTACTTTCTATCTTTGTGACAGGCATTCGGGACCAACAGTAAATATCTCTACAATTATACGGCTTGAAAAACGGTATTAGCATACCAAAATTTATTTTGCAAAAACCTTTTCCACACCTTGTTATGTGGATAGGTCTTATTTTGTTTATTCCTTTTTCTGGCGCTGGCCAAACAGTGACGCCGGCCTCGGGAGGAACTGGGCTTTCTGCTGATCATTATGCAACAAATACCTATACCGAAATTACAGGCATGCAGATCGAGGAAACGGCTCCGGGTCAACTTTCGTCAGGAGAAATCCAGCTTCGTGTGCCAAGCGGGTTTCGATGGGATACTGGCGGGAGTGATCCAACAGTTACTGTATCATCTCCAAAAGAAACAATGATTACAGTTACTTTTCAATCACGTTCGGAGACGGAAATTGTTTTTCAATTGTCTGGAAATAGTGTTGGACCACCTCCAAACAATCCCCATACGATTTCATTCGGAAATTTACGTGTCGGGCCTTCACGCGGTTCTCCCCTTGCAAGTGGCGATATTCATAATGTTGGCAGTTCTGCACCGGGCGGACAAACTAATTACGGCTCTCTTTCATTTGTACCGGGTGCAGATGCCAACGTACGGGTTGAAACAGCTCCCGATAAATCCGGAACTCTTGTGGGAGCTCAAGGTCTTGAAGCTGGGAATTCCCTGACCGTATATTCCAATGTTACAGACCAGTTTGATAATTTTAAACGCAACGAAAATGC
>CAZYOD010000194.1:0-4586 GCA_964648635.1 uncultured Balneolaceae bacterium
GGATTTTCTTTGAGCATTTTTATTGCTCGCTGAACCTGATCAAATTCTTTTTTAACCAGCACCGTTTTGCAGATGTGAGAAGCATCACCCTCAAAGTGAATTTCCTCTTCCTCGTGATAGGGGAATCGCCGCCACATTACGGGATAAATTGGCCCCACGTTACCATCTTCGTCCGCCCAGTCATCCCAGATATGACAGTCATTTTCGTCCCGAAGCCAACGGATATGATCTTCACCGCGCAGATACCACAGTAATTCTAAGATAACCGATCGAAAATAGACTTTTTTTGTTGTAAGCAGCGGAAACCCCTCCGACAAATCTATTTTATAAAATTCAGAAAAATTGGAAATTGTATCAATCCCCGTTCGATTTTCTTTTTTTACTCCATTCTCCAGAACGCTGCGAACCAGATCCAAGTATTGTTTCATGAGTTTTCGCTCTTGCTATTGTTTGTGTTAAAGCACGATGCCTTCAAGTAAGGCAATTGCGATTGAAAAATAAATAATAATTCCCACGACGTCACTTAATGTCGATACAAACGGCGCCGACGTTACCGCCGGATCCAGGCCCATTTTTGAAAGGGCAAAAGGAAGCATCGATCCGCTGATATTTCCCCACAAGACAACGCCAATAAGACTGAGTCCCACAACCAAGGCACTGTAAACAAGTTCTTCGTTAAATGTATCACTTGCGAGATATCCCCACCCTAAAATCACAAAGAAACCAATCACCGCCATAATGCAGCCCAACATTAGCCCTGACAACAATTCGCGTCCCAATACTTTCATCCACTCGTTCATATCGATGTCGTCTGTAGAGAGTGCACGAATAATCAGCGTGGCGGCCTGGGTGCCGGAGTTACCGCCGCTGGATATAATCATGGGAATAAACAGCGACAAAAATACGGCGTTGGCAATTACACTTTCATAGGCCCCCATCGCCGTGGTGGTAAAAAGCTGTCCCACGAATAAAAATGCCAGCCAACCAATGCGCTTTTTCACCATCTCAAAAACCGTTGTTTGAGAATAGTAGTCATCCAGCACATCCATACCGGCCATCAGCTGCATATCCTCTGTGGTTTCTTCTTCCGCTACATCAATAATGTCATCAACCGTTACAATACCAACCAGAATTCCATCGGAATCAACCACAGGCATAGCTACGCGATCATATTTACTGAGCATTCTCACCGCGTCCTCCTGGTCATCAAAAGCACTGAGGGCTTCAAAACTTTCATCCATCAACGAAGAAATGGGCGATTCGGGATCCGCCAAAATTAGCTGATTGAGCCGGAGGTCGTCAATCAATTTTTCATTTTTATCCACAACATAAATTACATTTACCGTCTCAACGCTGTGGCCATATAGTCTAATGTGCTCCATTGCCTTTTGGATGGTCCAGTCTTTTTTGACCTTCACATAACGAGGGGTCATTAGCCGGCCAACACTCTCTTCGGGATATCCAAGCAACTTCTGCGACTGCTTGCGGTCTTCCGGCTTCATCGAGTTCATCACCCGCTGGGTAAGGTGTCCGGGCAACTCTTCCATCAACGACACTCGCTCATCGGGCTCAAGGTTCGACATCACTTCACTGAGCTGTTGGGCAGAAAATAAGTTCAACAACTCAAGTCCTTTATTGGAACTAAGATAGGTAAATACATCAGCTGCCTTCTGCTTTTTCAACAGCCTGAAAATGACGATTGAAATTTCGGCCTCAAGCTCTTCAAGCAGCTCAGCGACATCAACGGCGGGGACATCATTGAGAATATCCTTGAGAGCTACCCAATCCTTAGCTTCAATAAGCTCCTCAAATTCGGGTTTTAACAGATGAACAATCATGCAAGAATCATTTAAGCCTGTTCATATTTTAGCTTGCGCCTCCTTATCCGTTCGGAATGTAAGAATAGCTGTTAGAATATCACAAAAATGCTCTCAACAATCCTGCCAAATTGTTCTTATTATCTACAAAAAATAAAGCCGGACCTTTCCGAGGGGATTTATAAAATTCACTCACTTTTAGGCAACTTACATTATGGAGAGGTAAATGTGATAAGCTATACACGATGAATTTTTAAAAAAGGTCTGAACTTTAGCTAAAAGTTAATTTACTTAGACAAGAAATTATCAAACCAAAATCAAAACTATAGCCTATATTCTAAGAACGTTCAGCGGAAGTATTTGCACACCGTGATTTATTTTTCCTGATCTAACTGCCCCCTAAACAGGTATAATTTTTGAAAAATCTACTTTATTATTAATAAGCGGTACATTATTTCATAGTTAAATTTATAAGTTTATATGGCCTATGACGCTATTATAATTGGATCCGGACCAAACGGACTGGCTAGTGCTATTCGCTTGGCACAGGAAGGGCTTTCGGTAAAAGTATTTGAAAAAGCAGATACCGTCGGCGGGGGAACACGTACTCAGGAGTTAACGCTGCCGGGCTTCCGGCACGATGTCTGCTCGGCTATTCATCCCATGGCCAAGGCCTCTCCCTTTTTGAAATCCCTGCCGCTGGAAAAATATGGTCTGGAATGGATTCATCCGGAAGTACCTGTCGCTCATCCGTTGGACGATCAACCGGCCGGCGCTCTCTTTCGTTCTTTGGATGATACTGTTGCCCGACTCGGCAGTGACGGACCTACTTACCGATCACTGGTAACCCCGTTTATTGATTCATGGGATGACCTGCTCACCGACATTCTGGCTCCTTTTTCGCCCATTCCTCATAATCCGCTCCTGATGGCCCGGTTCGGTTTTCATGCTTTAAGATCAGCCGAGCGGTTTGCCCAAAAATTTGAAACCCAAAAAGCCCGCGCCGTCTATGCCGGGTTAGCAGCACACGGCATCCTTCCCTTTGATAAAATAGCTACGGCTGCAATCGGATTTGTCTTCTTCATCACTACCCATACGGTGGGATGGCCCTATCCCAAAGGCGGTTCACACAACATCACAAAAGCGATGGCCAATTATCTTGAGTCGCTGGGCGGAGAAATTGAAACAGGAACTGAGATTACTTCTCTGGAAGAGCTTCCCGATTCGTCAGCGGTATTTTTTAATACCACGCCCCGACAAATTTTGGAAATTGCCGGGGATAAACTGACCCACAGTTATACTAAAAAGCTGCGGGATTACGTATACGGTTGCGGGGTTTTTAAACTCGACCTGGCACTGAGCGATCCCATCCCCTGGAAAGATGAAGTCTGCCGAAAAGCGGGTACGGTTCATGTGGGGGGAACACTTAAGGAGATTGCCGCTTCGGAAAAAGCTTCGGCCAACGGGCATCATCCCGATAAACCGTTTGTTCTGGTAGCTCAGCAGAGTCTGGGTGACGATACACGTGCGCCCGAAGGAAAACACACCTGCTGGGCGTATTGTCATGTGCCCAACGGTTCTACAGTGGATATGTCCATGCCGATTCTAAATCAAATAGAACGATTCGCGCCGGGTTTTCGCGACTGTATTATTGACCAGCATGCAATGAATACAAAGGCGATTCAGGCATATAATCCGAATTATATCGGCGGGGATATAAACGGGGGGAAGCAGGATATCACGCAGTTATTTACGCGTCCAGCCGGGTTGTTTGATCCCTATCATATCCCAGGCACTACTATGTATATCGCTTCCTCATCTACTCCTCCGGGAGGCGGTGTTCACGGCATGTGCGGCTTTCATGCGGCAGAATCTGCGCTACAAAAGGAATTACGTACACCGAAGTGGGTTTAACCGGGCAAGCTAGTTGGCAGGATTTGATCAGGCTCAAGACGCATCATACAAACTCTTTTACTAAGTACGATCGATTACAGCTAAACTCTTGCAAGAAATCTGCTATAAATGATAGATGGAGCATATCATTCAGGTGGGCTCCATCTAAAAAGCCAATATACTGACAATGAATAACGACGAATTTCGCAAATACGCTCACGAACTTGTCGACTGGATGGCCGATTATTTCGAAGAAATCGAAGACTATCCTGTTAAACCAGCAGTAAATCCCGGGGATGTTCTCAGTCAGCTCCCCGACTCCGCCCCGAAAAAAAGTGAATCCTTCGACGATGTATTCCATGATTTCGAGCAGACTATTCTTCCGGGAATGATGCATTGGCAGAGCCCTAAGTTTATGGGTTATTTTCCCGCCAACAACAGCTATCCTTCAGTGCTGGCCGAAATGCTAACCGCCACAATGGGCGCTCAGTGTATGAGCTGGCTGACGTCTCCCGCAGCCACGGAACTTGAAGAACGAATGATGGAATGGCTGCGTGAGCTCATTGCGCTGCCCCAATCGTTTACCGGGGTCATCCAAAGTACAGCTTCTACCTCTACCCTTTGCGCCCTCCTGATGGCCCGCGAACAGGTGACCGATTTTGAAGTAAACAAATCGGGGTTTTCTGCTGACCAGCCTTTGACCGTTTACTGCTCGGAAGAAACGCATTCATCCATCGAGAAGGATGTAAAAATTGCGGGATTTGGTCGCGAAAACATTCGCAAAATTCCGGTGGATAATTCTTTCGCTATGAAAGCTGATAAACTGGAACAAACCATTCGCCGAGATCTGCAAAACGGCTGCAAACCCACGGCCGT
>CAZYOD010000195.1:0-1721 GCA_964648635.1 uncultured Balneolaceae bacterium
TCCTGAATTCCATAAACCAAGTGGACGGAAGGTCGTTGTTTGGTAAAGGACGTTACCCGTAACTTTGAACCTCCAGCCAGGCCTCACCGGGTAGTTCCATTTCAGCATGCAGCAAGAATTTTTTCTTTGTCCGCATAGAGAAGCCGTCAGAAATCAAGAGAAATGCCTAAGCTAAAAATAATTGCCCCCTTTTCCGGGGGCAATTATTGGTTGGTCCAAATGTTAATCGACGGCAATAACATCGGCTAGTCCCGGAATAAGGGCATTTTTTGTGGCCCAGAGTGTGCCATCATTACCGAAGGTAATGGCCGTAAGGATTGGAATATTTGTAGCTACCTCGGTGCAAGAGGTTGTGCCAAGATTGCAGGAGTTGATCGTACCCCCGACCAGAGTTGCAGGATCTAACACCTCAACTGCAAACCAACTCTGTTCATCAATCTCAGCAACATGGAGGTTACCATTGGAATCAAATGCCAGGTCTATGATCGAGGTAAAGCCACCATCAAAGACTTTTACACAGTCCGGACTGGATCCGCACATTGCTCCGGAAGCATCAGGAGAGATTCGCCAGATATTAGATGCATTGGTCGGCGCCGGGAAACCCTTAAGCTCTCCCACATAATAGTGACCGTCAGGCCCTATCGCGATACTGGTCGGTACAGGCTGGGCGGGCATCATATCCGGCAATCCACAAAGATCGGCTTCTGATTCAGGACAACCGGCAAGCTCCTTTACGTTAGCTGTCGATACCGGCTCATTAGGAAATATTGCAACAACATCAACATTGCCTTTGTTATCTATTTTCAGCAAATCATTACCACCTGCATCAACAACCAGGGCAGCATTGCCTCCGAGCGATTGAACACTAAACGGATTAGAGTCGATAAGATCTTCTCCGTCCGGATTGTTCATCTGTTCGAATTCAAAGAGATCAACGATTGTTTTACTGTTGCCCTTTGAAATCCTGTAAAGTGCTTGTCCGGTATCATCACCGGGGGCTCCCGTCAATCCTTCAATGGCCCACATTGCACCACGTCCGATCGGACTCATATCTGTGATACCAGGTAAAGAAATGTCTAAAGTGCCATCGAGGGTAGTAACGCCCGCACCGGCATCGGCAACAAGGATATCTCCGTTGGGCGCTGTTGCCAAGCCAAAGAGTGGGCTGACAAAACCGTTCCTGTTCGAGGCCTGAACACGTTTCGACTTGTTTCCACTTGTAACACCTGTAATCTCAGCAAAACTCCCACTACTGAGGATGGTATGAGAACTGATCTCAGTTGATGAAATAAGTTCATCATTAGTAATAGGATCTTCTGTCGTAGTAACGCTGTTCTCGGTACAGGCGGTAGCTAAAAAAGCAAGGCAGATAATAAAGATAAGTCCAATACCTCCCTTTTTTATTTCACTATAAACATTATTGGATGGGTTTAAGCATTCCATTTTTGAGCTCTCTATTTTAATTAGTATTAGTTAGTCACAGGGGTGGGCGCCTAATCTGAATAGATGAGATAAATATAATTATTCCTATGCTAAACTGTTGATTTAATTAACTTTAAAGAAACGTAGAAGATTCTATATAAATCGCTTAAAAAAAGATGTAAGGTTGCAACTGTCTAGTTGCATAATCTGATGGTGATCCCAGAAAAGGTGGGGGGGTTAAGCTATTTTAATTCATGTCCAGCTCTTCAGCACTCCATGCACTTGTTCGTTGATCGTAT
>CAZYOD010000195.1:1821-4537 GCA_964648635.1 uncultured Balneolaceae bacterium
CGTTGCTGCTCAGTCATGTAGTCAGATTGCCCCATGCGACAAGAGGACAATAATAGTAACAGGCATGTAACTACCAGTAGAAAATGTATTCTATCTACCTTAATCATAATTTCTTTCTTTTTTTAGACTCAATAACTCCCGAATTGAAAAGCAATTTTTCAGTTCCCCGAAGTCCGGTTTTTTCATAAAAAACCGCCAATTTCGAGGACAGGCATATCATGGACTCCCAAGCCGATATAAATCCTGAGCTTTTTTTGGATCAAATTGCAAGTTAACAAAGGTAAATGATCAATCCTTATGATGAAAAGGTTCGCAGTTTTTGTAGATAGTCACACAATGATCAGTTGTGACGTTGTTGATGGTCATTTTTATTCATTCCATTGTCTTTATTCATCATTTCTTTTTGATTCACCATGTCTCCCTGCATCATTTGCATGAACATCATATGCATCTTCATCATGGACGAATCGCTCTTCATGTTCATCATTTTGGAGTGGTCCATCTTGCCATCCATCATGGACTGCATCATTTCCATATGCTTTTGCATGCGTTCTTTCATTTCAGGATTATTCATCATTTTTTCCATGTTGCCCTTCATCATGGTGCTGTCCATCTTCATGGAGTTCATCATTGACTGCATCATTTGCTGACGCATCTGAGGATTCTGGGCCATATGTTCCATCATCATAGCACGCATGGTAGAATCTTGCATCATCTCCATCATCTGTTGTTTTTTTTGCGTCATGTCTCCCTTCTTCTGCTGCGCCATTCCCACGGTTGCAACCAGAAGTATAAAAGACAGGATCATTGTTAACCGTTTCATAGTAATCACCTTTTGTTGAGATTTTTCGAAAATCGGTAACTTTTTCGATGAGTTGATCATAGGAAGTTCGACTATATAATTTCAATGTTCCATTAGTCTACTTCTAGTTTAATGCTACAATAAGTTATATGTTTCCTTACTGTAACTTATAACCGTTTCCCTTAAATCAACCCATGGGATGTTAGTAAGGTAATGGGTTTTTATGGTGGCATAAAGCTATACCACCTTTATCTCTTTTATTTATACACCTTTCAATACCGATTGATCAGGCTCTCCTGTCTCAATGGGATTTTCCGGATCGTTGCACCATTCAAACCATCCTCCGTCATATACTGAGATCTTGGGCCACTTCATTAACCAAGCGTTTATAAAGGCTTCGCTTCCGCGCCAGCCGGTCCCGCAATAAAACGCCACATGTTTGTCGGGCGTAATACCGCCTTCTTCCCATGCTGTTGCAATTTCCTGAAATTCCCGCATGGTATGATCAAAATTGCGATAGTTTTCCATATGGTAGGCATCGCTTCCACAGTTGCCAAAAACAGCGCCGGGGATTCGTCCCTTCTTTTCTATGTAATGATAGCCGCTGCGGTTGCCGATGAATTCCTCCCAGCTTCTGATGCTGACCAGCTCCCCTTCATTCGACTTCAGCAACTGTTTTGCTTCAGGAGTATCGATCATATACTCGGGACGCCCGGGAATATCAGTTCCAAAGTCATCAACAGGAGTTGGCTCATTCTGCTCAGTGGAAAGTTCATATCCTTCTGTCTCCCAGCCTGTGATGCCACCGTTTAGTATCCTGATATCCTCCACACCCGCATACAGCATAATAGCAGCACACCGCAGCGCGCCAAGATGTCCGGCACTTTTACCGGGAAACTTTTCTTCATCATAAACAGGAGCGGAAAACCGGCCGTAAATCACGACGGTCGTATTGTGACGAATGCCCAGGTTTTCGAGGGTTTCCCGAAGTTCCTCAGGAGTACGGCGGTTCCAGGTTTCGGTCGATTCCAGGCTGTTGGTATCCACCGGTATAGCACCGGGAAGATGCCCCTTTTGGTAATCTTCAATATGATCGTAATGAGAATGGCAAATCACATAGTCATCTCCGTCAAAATGGGGCGGTTGCTGACCGTCAATTAACTGCTTTACCCACTCCGGATACACCAGGTGCTTGTATCGAGGTAACTTGTCCAAAGGCAGATCCGGATTGGCAGCCCATCCGTCTATAAAATGACTATAGGTCATGATCTGCTGGAAGCCAAGCTCATCTAATTTTTGAGCCATCCGAGAACTTTCATCATTGCTATATCCATACACAACAACCGGCTGTTCCTTGCTGATGTTTTTCTCTTCCAACACCTCGATCCAGTCCATATACTGGGTCCACTGTAGGGGAATACTTTTTGCTCCGGGGATATGGCCGCCACGTTGCTCGTTTTTTAACGTCCATCCATTGTAAGCTGCAATAGGTCGAACATCGATTAATGTAGCATTAGATCCTTCAAGCTTAGAAATAAGTTCTTTCGTCGATATGTTATTCATGAGTGGTTACCAGAAAATGATTAAGTAGTTAGCAATGGCTTCAAGAATTGATAAAATCTGTTTACGATTATGAATAGACGTACTAAATTAGTCAATCCCTCTGTCCTCTTTTTTTAATCAGTAACTCTTGAAACAATGGTACATAAAATAACATATCCAATTGGTAAACGATTTAATAAATTATTAATACTTATATTCTTGAACTTCTTCCTCACTAGTTTCCAAGCCTAATCCCAGCGCAATCCGGCTATAAGGGGCAACAGTTGGAAACTGTTACCTTTGGGGATTATTTTGCGTTTCCTGGCTGGTTTTTGGCCGGCCTAAAATAAAAACGGTGCGGTTCGAACTCAC
>CAZYOD010000196.1:0-4504 GCA_964648635.1 uncultured Balneolaceae bacterium
AGCTGTGACCTACATTAAATCTTACTACTGATGAAAATGAAAGAATTCATGATCAGTGGAAGTATTAAAAACTAAAAGAGAGAACAATGAACCTGTCACTAATATCCAGCTTTATTATCGGGACTATACTTTTGTTATCGCTTCTGAAGGTGAATATGAATTTAGCAGAAAATTCTATGGATTCTATGAATGATCATATAGCAAAAGTGAATATAAATAATGTCGCCAAGGTTATAAATCATGATTTCAGGAAAATAGGTTATGGCATTTCCGGCACCAGTTTGCAGGAAGCAACGTTAACCAGAATCAGCTTTGAGGGGGATCTGGATGACGATGGCGTAGTAGATCAGGTGAGTTGGGAATACGACACTGCACAGGAAGTTACAGAAACGACAAATCCCGACGACTATGTATTAATACGAACGATAAACGGGACTAGCACGCCTATCAAGCTGGGAGTCGTTAAATTCGAGTTAACATACTACGATGCTCAGAACCAAATCACGACCATACTGGATGACATACGGCGAATAGACATACAAATGATATGTGAAAGCGCAAGTCCGATAGATGGAAAGTACATGGAAGCCGGTTGGGAGAAAAAGTTTATCCCGCTAAATATTATTAATTAAAAATTGAGGATTCATCATGGGACGTCCATTAATATATATTTGTGCAGTTACTATTATTGTACTGGGAGTAGTTCAGATTAACCTTAACGAACGTCATATTTCCCTGATAAATCGTACCGCATCCTATGCCAATGGGGCAGAAGTAAGAAATCTGGCTCATGCCGGGATTGAGTTTACGCTACATGAGCTTCGGGATGATGTCAGCTGGCGAAATAGCGGTAATCCCTACCCGGTAGATCTTGATTACGGCACAGCCCATGTAACGATAGAAGATGAAACCGTAAACGCCTCTTTGGAAGAAAGACAGCTGCTACTAATTTCAAATGCTACCCTGCAAGGAGAAGAATCTCTGATTAAATACCTGGTTGAATTTCTGTTACCTCCACTTCCGAATATTCCCGGCGCACTGTCATTAACGGATCCTAACTTTCTGACGGATCTTGGCGGTTCATTTTATATCAACGGACTGGATGAGAGTGGTAGAGATACGGTTGGATTGCCCGGTATTTCTGTTATAGACCAAGAAAGTAAAGACCAAATTATTGCAGAGGATCCCGACTACCAGTTTTTGGACCAAGTAGATGGCAGCACCAGTACTGGCGATGAACCAAGTCTCGAGGTAGACCCGACGATGGATTTTGCCCCTTTTCTCGAAATGATTGAAACGCTGGCCCCGACTGCTACAAATTTAAGTGGCGGACCTTATAACGACGATCTAGGTAGTCCGGAAGATCCGGGTGTATTCCTTATTGATGATTATGCTAAGGTTTCGGGAAATACGAATGGGTATGGAATATTAATAGTCAGGGAAAATGCCGATTTAGATATAGAAACCACTTTGGATGCAGCAGGAACATTTAACTTTTATGGCCTTGTATTATTTGAGAATTCATGGGCTTTGGATGGTCAAGGCGATGTGACACTCCACGGATCAGTGATAGTGGGATCCGATGACGAGTCCACACCAGAAACCACCACCATTGATTTAACTGGAAATTTGTCAATTCTGTACAACAGTGAGGCCCTGGATTATGCTCGTCAGGCTGCTAGTAAAGGTATGGCATCCAGGTTTAAAATATTGGATATCTACGAATAGTTGAGCGTATATAAACGGGGAAATAAAATCGAGAGAGCACAATTATCATGGGAATACAAATCGAGGAACAGTATAAATTAAAGGAAATTTCGGAGATGGTACGTCCGCTGGTGCGGCGTCTGCCGGATACCATGCGAGGCGTAGTGTTACATCAGGAAATGGCCAATCTGATCGAGGAGCAGTCGGAAAAATGGCGTATAAGTCTAAAGCAGAAGATGGAGCATTTTCTAAACCTCATGGAAAAGATGGAAGCCTCGGATATAGATTTAGGAGGTGCGGGTTGTATAGGCCGAATATGGTTTCGAATCCACGGAGACAAAAGTCCATTGGAGACCGATTATACGTTTAAAAAAAGAGAAACAGATATCCTGTTGTTGAATCTAGTGATGCCCTCTCAGCGTGAGAAATTGTTTCGGGATCGTAACTTGGATTTTTCCTATACCATCGAAAAAGAGGAGGGGTTGGATCAGCGTTTTCGGGGCAGCATGTACTATGATATGGAGCATCTGGCATTGAATATGCGGCGTATAGATAATGTGATCCGCCCTTTTAAAAATCTGGAATTGCATCCCGAAGTAGCCAAAGCAGTAAGCCTTAAATATTTCCAGTATGGATTGACACTGGTTACCGGAATTACCGGTTCGGGTAAATCCAGTACACTTGATACTATCATTGATGCTAACAATCGGAGCATGAAGGCTCATGTAGTTATTATTGCCTCTCCCGTAGAACTGGTGCATGCACCTATTCGCTGTATTATCCGTCATCGTGAAGTAGGCCGGGATGTAGCCTCATTTAAAGAGGGAGCTATTCAGGCACTCCGCCAGGATCCGGATATCATAATAATTGGTGAGCTGCGGGATCCCGAGACCATACAAACAGCGCTGGAGATCACAGATTCCGGGCATAAAACGTTTGGTACCCTTCATACCTCATCAGCAATGGAAAGTATCGAGCGGATATTGGGTGAAGTTCCTATTGAGGAGCAAACGAGAATTCGGATGCGATTAGCCGATGTGCTCACGTGTGTAATCAGCCAAAAGCTGATTCCCAGTCTTGATGGTAAACGAGTGCTGGCTAAAGAAGTGCTGCTGGTTACTTCATCAGTAAAAGCGGCTATACGAAATAACAACATCGGTGAGATTTATCAGATGCTTATGGAAGGTAGCAAGATGGGTATGCATACTATGGAGCAGGATTTAAAACGCCTGTATGACATGGACAAAATATCATCAGAGACAGCATTGAACTTTTCAAATAACAAGAAGCGGATGGAAAAACTATTAAATCCCTCCAGCGTCGGCAGATTAATACAATAATAGAAGAATAATGGGTACAAAAGAATATATAGGCTTAACACTGGATTGCGACCTGTTAAAGATTGCACGGATTAAAAAAGCAAAGGGAGTTTGGAGGCTGACTCAACTGGATAAAATTGAAATTAAACAAGAGGTCGACAGAGAACAAAAGAAGAACCCGTCGAAAGACGTGGTAAATGATTTAACCGAAGATTTCCATTTCGGAATTGGTGAAACGTATGACGAAACTTCACAATCGAATGGTGATCTTGATCTGTCGATGACAGTTGAGGACAACGGTACTTCGGACACCTTCAATTCAAATGTAATCACGCTTAAGGATGTACTGGAGGAAATAAACAAAAAGAAGTTGTTAGTGGGTCTGACGGTGCAGAGCGGGGAAACCAATTTTCAGGTATTCAGGGATAAAGATTTTAGCAAATTTAAAACAAAAGAGCTTCAGACATTTATTGAAGATCATCTGCAGAGAGTATACAGTGTTATTCCTAACCACGATCAGTATAAGTACCAGGTTCGGGAGGATGGTTCATTACTGCTGTCATCGTATCATGAAAAGCCATACCTGCTGCAACTGTTAGATAGCATGCGGCTTTTATCTTCGTCCAAAATTAAAATAAAGCAGATGCTGCCCGACGAAGGTCTGCTTGCGGCTTTGGTCAGGAAAAATTATAAGCTGAAAGAAGATGAAATAACCTGTGTAATTCATATGGGTTACAAACGCAGCAGAGTATTTTTTATGCAGGGAGATCAAATTAAGTACATGATTTCACCTATAAAAAAAGGAAGAGAATCATCAAATGTATTGGATATCATATTCAGTAAAATATTATTCCAATTGGATACCGGAGAGGTTTCCGGTTTGGACCGAATATTGATTACCAATAACGATTCGGATATAACTTCGGTAGACTATTTCAGGAAGCAATTCACGGATATCTCTGTGGATGAATTTCATTTTGCGGAAAAATTCATAGATATACCCGATCGTCTCAATCCAGAACAGGCGTTTTTTACTTCGGCTATCGGATCAGCCATAGCGGCGGCTGAACTCAAAGATCCGGATTTCAAGGAATACTCAATGCTGCCTTCATATGTCAGAGAACGCCAAAATGTTTTAAAGCTACGGTGGCACGGAGTTATACTGTTGCTGATGCTTTTGGCGACTCCCGTTCTCTGGAACTATGTGTATCAACAAAAACAACAGCAGATCATAGATCTAAATGAGGAGGTTCACCGAACCGAGTTGAGCATTGTTGCTCTTGAAAATGTTGTCGAAAAAGCCAGTGAAGTTCAGAATCTATATGAGATTGAAAAAAACAAAATGGATTTGCTTAACAGGCTGGATGATGGCACGTATTACTGGAGCGAAACACTTAAGACGCTAAATGATGGTTTAGGCAGTATAAAACATGTGTGGGTCGATCGCATTGATCATAATGATGACGGATTTATACTCC
>CAZYOD010000197.1:0-4499 GCA_964648635.1 uncultured Balneolaceae bacterium
CTTTCAGCGTTCCGGCAATATCCAAAAGGAGGTTCAAGCCGAACTGACAAAATTAAATAGATCAAAAAATCTAAAGTTAGCCTATGCCGCTACAAAAGCCTTGCAAGCAACCAAGGATCTTAAAGTACGGCAACACGCACTTCTAATTTTTTTCAAGCGGAAGGATATTTCAGAATTAATGATAACTGAACTGCTTCATTTATTTGATCCCAATTCTGAAGAAGAGCGACAGGCTGCAGGAAAGACTTTACAACAACTTCTTTTTAAGGATATTCAATTAAGCGCAAAAGAAATTATCGTTCGTTATCTAGGACATAAAAATTTTTATGGTACCAGTGACTTTCTCCTGAGCTTCTTGGAAAAGCTTAAGTATAGCCCCAAAAAAGAGCCGCTGATACGTGCTCTTATCATCTCCTTGGGCAAATTATACAATTATGGCGTCTTACCCATTGTTAGAACTTACCTATCGAACAAACAGATAAATGAAGAAGTAAAGCTTGCCTGTGTTGAAACATTGAGTTTTCTGGGTGGTGATGAAAGCTTTAATTACCTAGCCGAACAATTACCAGATGTAAAGTTTTCAGTCCGGAAGTCTATTATCGAGCAATTGGCATATGGAGATAAAGAAAAGGTTGCTCTACTACACCAGTTTATAATTGAAAACCAACGATTTATTAATAAGCTTTGTAACAAAAATTATCACCCTGAGCATTTAAAAGATTATATATTGAAGATTAAGAATATTGCTATGGGTATTAAAATTGCTCTTTCCCATCGGTTGATGAATACTTATGGTTGACAGCACTGCCTTATTTAACATTGTTGAACAGTTTATAATAGGGTATTTCCTTACAATTAATACGGTTTATCTTTCGCTTGTAGTCGGCGCATTACTTTATGTTAAACGGCAAGTATTACATAGCGTAGTTGTCGAACCCGAGAAACTTTTTGAGACAGATCTCTTTAAATCAATCAGTATTTTGGTTCCTGCCTATAATGAATCTGCTAATATTGTCGAATCTGTAGAATCCCTCTTAAAGCTCGAATATCCTGAGTATGACGTCATTGTTATAAATGATGGAAGCGGGGACGATACTCTACAACAGCTTATTGACCATTTTGAACTCAAAGAAGTCGAAATTTATTACGAGCAGAAGATTGATCACCAAAATATCAAGGGAATTTATCAAACCCCCGAAAAACCCTCCCTTGTTGTCCTTGACAAAGAAAATGGCGGTAAAGCGGATGCTTTAAATGCCGGAATTAACATAGCTGAAACAGATCTTATATGTTCTATTGATGCAGATTCTATCTTAGAACAAGATGTTCTCAAAAAGCTCATCCAGACTTTTATTGAACATAAAAACACAGTGGCCGCTGGCGGAGTGGTTCGAGTTATCAATGGTTGCAATATTGAGAATCGGGAAATCCAAGAGATCCATACTCCAAAAAATAACTGGGCCAGATTACAGTCGGTCGAATACATCCGGGCTTTTTTATTCGGTCGGGTGGGATGGGACTATTTTCGAAGCCTACTTATTGTATCTGGCGCTTTCGGAATTTTTGATCGTAAAGCTGTAATTAAGGTAGGCGGCTATCTGACAGACACAGTGGGAGAAGATATTGAACTGATTGTTCGTCTACACAGCTATCATCTACGCAATAAAAAGGATTATCAAATACGGTTTTTACCCGAACCTATTTGCTGGACTGAAGTACCGACGGACTACAACAGTTTAAAAAACCAGCGAAATAGATGGCATCGTGGATTAGCCGATACAATCTGGCGACACAAATACATGTTATTTAATCCAAGATATAAGCATCTGGGTCTACTTGTTATGCCCTTCTTTTTATTTTTTGAACTACTAGGTCCAATTATACAGCTACTAAGTTATGCCTATTTAACTGTTATAGCCTTCACCCCCTCAAGTTTGCCTTTTATTCTCTTGTTTTTCGGAGTTTCCATCATCTACGGTATGATCATTTCCCTTATCTCGATCTTAGCAGAAGAAATTGCCTTTAAGACTTATAGTAGTTTTCGGGATGTATTGGTACTTAGCTGCTATTCCTTTCTAGAGAATTTAGGATACAGACAAATTCATGCCTGGTGGCAATCAAAGGGGCTATATGATTTTATGAAGGGTAAGAAAAGTTGGGGCAAAATGATTCGAAAGGGATTTGATTAATGATAAGCTAAACCCGTGTGCCGCCGCTTAACAAATATAGAATAGCCATGCGAACAGCCACACCGTTGGTAACCTGACTTAAAATTATGGAGCGGTCACTGTCGGCTACTTCGCTTTCCATCTCCACGCCGCGATTTACCGGACCGGGATGCATGATGGTAAAATCGGGATACTTTTCGAGATGCTTCATAGTGATACCGAACATCTGGTGGTACTCACGAATGCTGGGAAAAAGCTCCGTCCCATCATCCTGGCGCTCCAGCTGTATGCGAAGGGCCATCGCAATGTCACACCAGTTCAGTGTTTCGTCAAGATTGTGAGAAACATTCGCCCCCAGCTCATCCACATAGGCCGGCATCATGGTTTTAGGTCCGCACACCGTTACATTTGCACCTAACTTTATCAACCCAACCACATTTGATCGAACCACGCGGCTGTGTTCTATATCTCCAATGATGGCTATGTTCTTAGCCGTAAGATCGGGATATACCTGTTGCATGGTAAACATATCGAGTAACGCCTGGGTGGGGTGCTCGTGTGCCCCGTCCCCGGCATTAATAATGGCGGCGTCAACACAACGCGTTAAAAAGTGGGGTACGCCGGGGCTTTCGTGCCGAACCACGACCATATCGATTTTCATGGAGCTGATATTGCGAATGGTATCTTTGAGGGACTCTCCCTTCTTAACGCTCGAAGACCCTTTTGAAAAGTTTACCACGTCCGCACCCATACGTTTTTGGGCTAACTCGAAAGAGAGACGGGTGCGAGTGCTATCCTCATAGAAAAGATTTACAATGGTCTTATCGCGCAGGGTCGGCACCTTGGGAACGGGCCGATCCAGAATCTCACGAAAATATTTGGCTTGTTCTAAGACGTACAGGATATCCTCTTTAGAATAGTCAGCCAGCCCAAGCAGATGCTTATGGCGAAAATCGTAGTCGGTATTTTCCAGACCTATCTGCTCACTCATTATTCGGCCGCCTCATCCGGGGTTTGTACCACATAAACAGCGTCTTCGTCATCCAGTTCTTTAACCTTCACTCGTACTTCTTCCTGAACATGTGTCGGCAGTTTTGTCCCCACATAATCTGCACAGATCGGAAGTTCGCGGTGACCGCGATCCACCATACAACAGAACTTAATACTGCGGGGACGACCGTAATCCATTAGTGCATCCATCGCCGAACGAACAGTGCGACCGGTATAAAGCACATCATCAATCAAAACAACATCGCGGTCATACAAATCAAAGGGAATTTCGGTAACTTTTACCTGTGGCATTTTCAGCTTTGTGCGAAAATCATCACGATAAAAAGTAACATCCAACACTCCAAAATCCGGCGTAAAACCAAACTCCTGATCAATAAGCTGTACAATTCGTTTCCCCATATAGACACCGCGGGTTTGCATGCCGATGAGTGCCAGTTGATCGGGTTTGTCGTGCGGCTCCAAAAATTGATGGGCAAATCGCAGATAGGTGCGATTCAAGTCTTCGGCCGACATTATTTTTACTTTATCCAAACGAAGTACCTTCTTAGGTGTGTTTTAGCTGCATGAATTTAGGCAATGGCTGATAGTAACTCAATTTAAAATATTTATTATCCGCCAATACCTTGTCATATCTTATATCCAATTTTACCGAAACAACTATCTGTCATTTTATATGAATAAAGCATTTTTTCTGGACCGCGACGGCACGCTCAACGTGGATTATAATTATGTGCACAAACCACGCGAATGGACCTGGTGCGAAGGCGCTCTTGAGGCGCTGCGCTGGATGAATGAGCATGAGTTCAAAATAATTGTCGTTACTAATCAGTCGGGCATCGCTCGCGAGCGGTATTCAGAGAATGATGTGATTAATCTGCACCAATGGGTGGACTGGCAACTCAAAAAAGAGGGACTGTCGGTGGATGATTGGTACTATGCTCCGCACCATCCCAAACATGATCCCCATGAAGAATACGCACCCGAAGATCGCAAACCCGGCGCCGGGATGTTCGAAAAGGCCGCATCCCATTATAACATCGATTTTAGCCGCTCGTATATGGCCGGAGATAAAGTTACTGACCTCAAACCTGCGATTGAACTCGGCATAACACCATTTTTCATTCGGTCGCGCCACGAGGCGGATCAGGATAAAAAGTGGCTGGCCAAACACAATATTCCTGAGGCTGATAACATCCGTCAGGTAGTAAGAATGCTGGATGAAAACTCCTCTTCTATTTGATCACGACCCCTAACCTTCGGGCACGCTATTAGTGATTTATAGCTAAAAAATAATTACACTTATAATAATGGTGTAATTAA
>CAZYOD010000198.1:0-4494 GCA_964648635.1 uncultured Balneolaceae bacterium
TGGAAACGGACGCGAATCTTTGCATACTTGGCCGTGATCGGTTTTCACATGTTCACATGGTTCCTATTTCAGATCGGCATGTTTCCGTTTATTATGATTTTGTGTACCCTCATATTTTTTCCGGCCGATTTCCATAAAAAAGTTATTCGGTTCATATCCAGTTTGGCAAATTATCTTCCGTATTCACAGCCAGAGTCAAAACCTGTTGAGAAGAAATATTTCCAGCTTACTAAAAACATGAAATGG
The DNA here is from genome assembly GCA_964648635.1 of uncultured Balneolaceae bacterium. Classification (GTDB taxonomy): domain Bacteria; phylum Bacteroidota; class Rhodothermia; order Balneolales; family Balneolaceae; genus Fodinibius. The sequence goes on from CAZYOD010000198.1 coordinate 247, forward strand.
ATAATAAGCTGTATCCTTATCATCCATTTTGTACTTCAACTTTTACTGCCGCTTCGGTTTATGCTTTATCCCGGCAATCTTTTCTGGACCGAACAGGGTTTTCGCTTTTCATGGCGGGTCATGCTCACGGAAAAAGCGGGGCATGCTACCTTTCATATGAAGAATCCCGAAACAGGAAATGAGTGGCAGGTTAGGAATTGGGAATATCTCACACCAAATCAGGAAAAGATGATGGCGACACGACCAGACATGATCTTGCAATTTGCCCATCACCTTGAACAGGAATACCAAAAAAACTTCTCCGGTGATGTGGAAATTACAGCAGAATCTAATGTAACACTAAACGGGCGACGCAGCCAACCGATGATTGATCCGAATGTAGATCTCACTGAACAAGATCGGGGGTTTGCCCATAAAGACTGGATCCTACCCTTTAATGAAAATCAACAAAACTGGTTCAAACGCCTTCAATGAAATTTAGCGCAACCTCATATCTCCTTTCTGTCCTTATTTTTTTCTGTTACGACATTACCCTTGGCCAAAACTATACACTAAAAGGAACAGTGACAGATAAGGATGGAACACCTATTGAAAATGTCAGCATCTACCTGGCGAATAATGAGCGGGAGTCATCCGACAACACTTTGCCTATACGCTACGACGCCAAAACCACTACTGACACTGAGGGAAATTACTTCATAACGGATCTATCCTCCGGAAAATACAAAGTGATTGCCTACTACCCCGGCAAACAAACCCAAACAAAGCAGGTTAATCTAACCAACAGTGATGCCACCCAAAATTTTAAGCTTTTAATGTTTGAAGACCGGATGACCGAAGTGGTTGTGGGCGCATGGAAGGAGCACACCAACGGCATTACCCGGCTGCAGTCGGTGGAGGGAGTTACCATCAACGAGAGCAAGAAAAACGAGGTGCTCGTCATTGATGATATGACCATCAATAAGGCAACGAACAACAGCCGACAGGTTTATTCAAAAGTTCCGGGACTCAACATTTGGCAAAGTGATGACGCCGGCATCCAGACCAGTGTGGGCGGACGGGGTTTGAGTCCCAAGCGAAATTCAAATTTTAATACGCGTCAAAATGGCTATGATATTGCGGCCGACGCGCTGGGCTATCCCGAAAGCTATTACACGCCGCCCGTTCAGGCGCTCAAACGCATTGAAATTATTCGGGGGGCAGCCTCCCTGCAATACGGCACGCAGTTCGGCGGCATGCTCAATTTTGAGTTTAAAGATGGTCCCGATGATACTCCCTTACAGCTCAACAGCAATCAATCGTACGGTTCTTTTGGATTATTTAACTCCTTTAACAGTGTGGGCGGTTCCACGGATAACCTGAATTATTACGGATTTTACCAGTACAAAACCAGCAAAGGCTGGCGGCCAAACTCAGAACTAGATCAGCATACGGCTTACCTGTCTTTTGATTTTGATCTGACGGATGATCTCACCATCACGCCGGAATATACTTATATGAATTATCTGGCACATCAGCCGGGCGGTCTTACGGATGCTCAGTTTCGGGATGATCCCCGCCAGTCGAACCGTGAGCGCAATTGGTTCAAGGTCAATTGGAATCTGCTTGCATTAAAGGCAGATTACAGCTTCAGCAGTATGACCAGACTTAACAGCCGTTTTTTCGGATTACGTGCCGGTCGCGATGCCCTCGGAAACTTGCAGCGTATTGATCGCCTCGACCATGGCGGCGAACGTGACTTGCTTAAAGATGACTTCCAAAACTGGGGTAACGAAACCCGGCTGATTCACCGGTACCCTTTGTTCGATGGAATCTCTGTTTTCCTGGCCGGAACTCGCTTTTATAACGGCTACACCCACCGGCGTCAGGGCGATGGCCCGGCGGGCAGCAAAGCCGAATTTCGGTATCTGAATCCCAATAATTTAAAGGGTTCTGATTTTGATTTGCCCGGCCGCAACCGCTCGATCTTTGTGGAAAATATTTTTAACATCACACCTAAGTTCAGCATTACACCCGGTGTGCGATTTGAATATATCAAGACTGAGGCCGACGGCTACTATAGAAATATTACCAAAGATCTGGCAGGAAATATACTTGTGGATGAACGCATAGAAGAAGAACGAAGCCGTGAACGATCGTTCGTTTTCTTTGGAATTGGCAGCAGTTATCATCCCAACGAGCATCTCGAAATATACGGCAACTTCTCGCAGAACTACCGCTCAATTAATTTTAATGATATCCGTGTGGATGTGGGCAATCTCGAAGTAGATCCCCACATCCAAGATGAGCGCGGATATAATATCGACCTCGGCGTTCGCGGACAAGTTGATGATCTGTTCACTTATGATGTGACTGCATTTCATCTTTCGTATGAAGATCGTATCGGTACCGTACTGCGCACCGAACCCAATCCTAAATTTAATAACCTCGTTGACCGCACCTTTCGCTACCGTACCAATATCGCCGATGCTAAAATTTACGGTTTGGAATCTTTTGCCGAAGTAAACCTTCTCCGACTTTGGGGATATTCGGGCAACACGAACCTTACTCTATTTACCAATCTTGCCCTGATTGATGCCAGCTATTCCAAATCTGAAGAACCGGGCATCGAGGGGAACAAAGTCGAACTTGTGCCACCCTTCAATTTCAAAACTGGACTCACGCTTTCGAAAGGGAGTTTTGAAACCTCCTACCAACTTACATATGTAGATAAGCATTTTTCGGATGCTTCAAACGCCCATCGTACGCCTACCGCTATCGAAGGCATCATTCCCACTTATATGGTGATGGATTTATCAGCCAAATACCGACTCGGGCAGTTTAGGCTGGAAGGCGGTGTTAATAACCTGTCGAACGAAAAATATTTCACCCGTCGCGCTACGGGTTATCCCGGACCGGGCATCATCCCCGCCAAAATTCGCAACTTTTATATTTCGCTGGGGATCCAAATTTAAAACATTCCATATTCATAAATACAAAGGGGGAAGATAACACCTTAAACAGTCTTTGAATTCGTTTCTTTATATCTTATTACAAAATTCTTTTAAGGCTTTTCTTTATACTTATTCGTTTGCCAGGCAAAAGTAAAAATCTCGAATATAGATTTTAATATCTCTAACAGTGTTTTAGAATAATGTATAAAGCATACCTATATCCACTTCTTGCGTTACTCCTCTTCCTCCTGCCCGAAACGTTACTTGCTCAAGATTCTACAAAAACAATTGACATTTATTTGGATTGTCGCCGCTCGTGCGATGAAAGTTACGTACGAGACGAAATTAATTTCGTCAACTACGTACGAAATCAAGAAGATGCAGATGTTCACCTTCTGATAACAAATCAACGGACTGGGAGTGGCGGAGAGGAATACACCCTCAAATTTATTGGTGGAAATGAGTTTCATGGAATAGATCAAACCCTTACATACTTTTCTGCGGAATCAGATACGCAGGATGAGGAACGAATTGGTCTAAACCGGTACATTAAAAGAGGCCTATTTTCTTACCTGATTAATCGACCAATAGCTGATGATCTAAGTATTATTTATAACACTACAAAAGGGAGTTCCCAATCTGATTCAGAAACTGACAATTGGAATTACTGGGTATTTGATATCAGAGCTGACACTGATATTGAAGGGGAAGAATCTGAGAAAGAGTTCTCTCTCAGGGGCCGTATAAGTGCTGAGCGAATAACACCAGAATGGAAATTCGAATTTGATGTAGCCCAGTATTACGAACGGCAAACTTTTAAGGATGACCAAGAATCCAGGACCTTTATAAGGGAAAGTCGCGGCGCCAATCTGTTATTAGTGAAAAGCTTAGGAGACCATTGGTCGGCAGGCATTTCCACGAGAGCTGGTTATTCTACCCGGAACAATTATGACATGCGTATGGAAGCTAGTCCCGCTGTGGAATACAGTATTTTTCCTTACCGTGAATTCTCAGAGCGCCAAATTACATTTATGTACCGGTTAACAGGTGGTTATTATGATTACAACGATATAACAATTTATGGTAAAAATTCTGAACGGCTAATGCGACAACAGCTAAGTTCTGATATCGAGTTTACCCAGCCCTGGGGAAAATTTGAAGCAAACATAAATGCCTCTGCTTTCCTTCATGATTTTAATAAAAATCGACTTGATACAGAAGTCCAGCTTGATTTTCGAATCTTTCGCGGGCTCTCATTTTATATCTCTGGCGAATATGCTTGGATCAATAACCAGCTTTCCATACCTGCTGGAGA